>JBFMEJ010000225.1:0-3626 GCA_040753275.1 Bacillota bacterium | reverse complement strand
GCCGGCCGGCGGAGGTTTTGGCGGAACGTAAAGCGACGGCCGCGGCCCGGGAGGTAAGCGAAGGTCTGGTCATCGGCGCCGATACGATCGTGGTTTGCCAGGGCCGGATTCTGGGCAAACCGGCAGGTACGGAGGACGCGGAAAAAATGTTGAGTTTCCTGCAGGGAAAGGAGCACGACGTTTATACCGGGCTGGCCGTTCTCCAAAAACCTTCCCTGCGGATGGTTACGGCCCACGAGCGGACAAAGGTAAAATTTAAGCCTTTGAACCCGGAGCAAATCAGGCGCTACGCGGCCACCGGCGAACCGCTGGACAAAGCCGGGGCTTACGCGATTCAGGGGTTGGGGGCCGTCTTGATCGAAAGCATTGAGGGATGCTATTTTAACGTGGTCGGCCTTCCCCTGGCCCTGCTGGCGGAAATTCTGCTCGAGTTTGGCGTAGACGTTTTGGAGATGGGGAGGAAACTGGTTGGAGCCGGTTCAGTACCGTTTAACCATTAAGGACATGCCCGCGGACCTGCGCCCCCGGGAACGCTTATTAAGAGAAGGAGCGCAATCCCTCACCGATCCGGAGCTGCTGGCCATCTTGCTCCGGACGGGTACGGCCACGAGCACGGCCCTGGAGCTGGCCGCTGTCGTGCTCACCCACTTTAACGGGCTGCGGGGACTGGTTCAGGCCAGCGTGGAAGAACTGAGCGAAATCAAGGGGGTGGGTCCGGCCAAGGCGGCCCAGATCAAGGCAGCTTTAGAGCTGGGCAAGAGGGTGGCCACCAATGCTCCCGAGCGGCGGGCGGTGATCAAAACGCCCGAAGACGCCGCCGGCCTGGTCATGGAAGAAATGCGCCACCTGGACCGGGAGCATTTCCGGGCCCTGCTTTTAAATGCTAAAAACCAGGTGATCGGACAGGAGGTCATCTCGATCGGGACGCTTAATTCCTCGACGGTGCATCCCCGGGAGCTGTTTAAAAACGCCATCAAGCGGAGCGCCGCGGCAATCGTCTTGATCCACAACCACCCCAGCGGCGATCCTTCGCCCAGCCGGGAGGACATTGAAGTAACCCGGCGTTTAATTGAAGTAGGACATCTCATCGGCATTGAAATTTTGGACCATTTAATAATTGGCGATAATAAATTCAACAGCTTTCGAGCGAAAGGCCTTATGTAAACCGGAAAAGAGGTTGCCGGCAAGAGCAACCTGGAAAGGGGAAGAAAACATTGCGGCTCGGCTTGTTCTCCAGAGATATGGGGATCGATTTGGGAACCGCCAACTCTCTGGTTTATGTTAAAGGGAAAGGAATTGTCCTGCGCGAACCTTCAGTGGTAGCCATCGAACGGGAAAGCGGCCAGGTGCTGGCGGTGGGCGAGGAAGCAAAGCAAATGATCGGCCGGACGCCGGGCAATATTATTGCCATCCGCCCCATGAAAGACGGTGTGATTGCCGATTTTGACGTTACTCAGAGCATGATCAAATACTTTATTAACCGTTCTCTGCGCAACCGTACTTTTCTGATCCGTCCGCGGGTGGTTGTTTCGGTCCCCTCCGGCGTAACTCCGGTAGAGGAACGGGCCGTGCGCGAGGCTGCCCTGCAGGCGGGCGCGCGGGAAGCCTACCTGGTGGAAGAACCCATGGCGGCGGCAATCGGGGCAGGGCTCCCCGTGCACGAACCGACCGGCAATATGATTGTGGATATCGGGGGCGGAACGACCGAAGTGGCCGTAATTTCCCTGGGCGGGATCGTGACCAGCACCTCGATCCGGATTGCCGGGGATGAAATGGACGAAGCCATTATTCAATATGTCAAAAAGACGTATAACCTGATGATCGGCGAACGCACCGCGGAAGAAATTAAAATTGAAATCGGCACCGCTTATCCCCCGGAAAACCTGGGGAGTTACGACGTGCGCGGCCGGGACCTGGTTACCGGCCTCCCTAAAACGGTACGGGTGACCGCCGAAGAAATTTATAAGGCGCTGACGGAGCCGGTTTCGGCCATTTTGGAGGCGATCAAAAACACTCTGGAGCAAACTCCGCCGGAACTTTCCGCCGATATTATGGACCGCGGAATTGTGATGGCCGGCGGGGGTTCCCTGCTGCGGGGCCTGGATAACTTAGTAAGCGAACAGACGGGGATGCCCGTGCATGTGGCCGACGAACCCCTTTTATGCGTGGCCTACGGCACCGGGCGTGTTCTGGAGAACATTGATATTTTGCGCCGCGTTTTGATCCAGCCCAAAAAGCTTACCATAGGTTAGGTGGGTGGTTGTGCCTCGACGGGGAGCCGGCAGGAAGCTTTTTTTTGTTCTTCTTTTGATTTTGGCTGTTCTTTTGGTGATGAAGAACACCGGCCTGAAGGAGGCGGCGATGCCGCCTTTAGAAGGGGCCTGGCGGGATGTTTCGGCCCCCGTGCAGAAAGTTTGCGTCAGCGTCACGCGCTGGCTGGGAAACGTCCTCGCGCGCCCCTTTGCTTTAATTAACGCTTCCCGGCAAAATGAACAATTAACCAGGGAAGTGGCCGAATTGAAGGCGCGCCTGCAGGAACTTGAAGAGTACCGGCTGGAAAATGAACGGCTGAAAAAACTCCTGGACCTTCAAACCAGGCCGCCGGGCAATTGGAAAGTCATCGCTGCAACGGTCGTCGGCCGCGACCCGGGCAACTGGTTTAAAACAATTACCCTGGACAAAGGCTCCCGGCAAGGGGTCCAGGTGAATATGCCGGTGCTGGTGCCCGAAGGGCTGGTCGGCAGGGTGGTGAAAGTAAGCGCCAATACCGCGCAAGTGATGCTGATCACCGATCCCCGCAGCGCGGTCAGCAGCCTGATTCAAGAGAACCGTTCCCCCGGGATCGTGGAGGGAACGGCCGATCCTTCCGGACGGCTGCGGATGATCCACATCCCCTACGACGTATTTGTGCGGAGAGGGCAGGTGGTGATCACTTCCGGTCTGGGCAGCCTGTTTCCGAAAGGGATCGTCATCGGACAGATCCTGGAGGTCAAAAAGGAACCTACAGGATTGTTTTATGACGCCACAATTCAGTCCCTGGTAGATTTTAACCGGCTGGAAGAAGTCTTGATTGTGACACCCCTAACCCCTAATTCCTAATTCCTGTTTTAGAGGTGGCGGCAAAATGCGGGCAGCGGTTCTGGGCGTTTTTATGCTGGCTGTATTTATCCAGAACACCGTTCTGGATTCCCTTCAGTTGTTTGGGATCAAGCCCGATCTTGTTTTTGTGCTGGTAATTTTTTCTGCCCTGCTGAGGGGTCAAAAAGAAGGGGCTTTCTGGGGATTTGTGGCCGGTTTCCTGATGGATATCGCCGCGGGCAGCTACTTCGGCCTGAATGCGCTGGCCCTCCTGGCCGCCGGCTATCTGGCGGGGATCATGCAAACCGCGCTTTATAAAGACAATCCTTTTGTGGTTGCGCTGGTGACCTTGCTGGTTAGTTTTCTTACCGGCTTAATTTACTACCTGCTCTTCTTGTACCTGGGGGTTTTTATTTCCCCGGGGATGGCCCTGGGGAGAATTACGCTTTTCGGGGCCGTTTACAATGCCCTGGTGGCGCTGCTGCTGTACAGGTGGTTTTTCCGGACCTACCCGAGGGTTTACCAGTAAATGTTACTTTTTACCAGCT
>JBFMEJ010000224.1:0-3643 GCA_040753275.1 Bacillota bacterium | reverse complement strand
AATAATCACTGCCCAAAAAAGCGAAGCCGCTGGCTGCAACCGGGGGTGATAAGTCTGGACCTTTCCATTTTTGGTTACCAGTTCATGCAAAACGCCATCCTGGCCGGTTTGCTGGGGGGCGCAGCCTGTTCCGTGATCGGGGTTTTCGTCGTCACGATGAACCTTTCCTTTATCGGGGTAGCCATCTCCCACGCCGCTTTTGCCGGCGCCCTGTGCGGTGCATGGCTGGGTTTCAGTCCGCAGGCGGGGGCCTTTATTTTCAGCCTGGCAGCCGCAGCAGTCATCGGGCCGCTGGCCGACCGGGGGGAGTTCAACCCCGACACCCCCATCGGGATCGTTTTTTCCGTTACGATGGGACTGGCCTTTTTGTTCATGGGTCTTTTACCCGGTCCGAAAACCCAGGCCCTGGAGCTTTTGTGGGGAAGCATCCTGACGGTCACCGGCCGCGATCTTCTCCTGCTGGCCGTGGTGGCCGCAATCGTCCTTCTCCTGGTGGCCCTCTTTTTTAAAGAAATCCAGGCCGTGATTTTTCACCGGGAAGCCGCCCTGGCGGTGGGCATCCCGGCCGGCCTGATCTTTTACGGGCTGCTCTTTCTCACCGGCACGGTCATCACCGTTACTTTGCGCAGCATCGGCGGCCTGCTCATCTTTAACCTGATCCTGAACCCCGCGGCGGCAGCCTACCAGCTTACCTACAACCTCCGGGTGATGTTTGCTCTTGCCGCTCTCTTCGGCGTCCTTTCCACCTGGCTGGGGCTTTTTCTTTCCTGCCTGTTGGACGTGCCCAGCGGGGCTACCATCGTGATTGTTTCCGCGGTCATCTTTATTCTCGCCGCCGCCTTTTCACCTAAACGAAAGGTAAAGAAATGGGAGGAGGTCATAAACAGGAAGTGAATGATTGGCAATAGCCAGGGACAGCTTTACCTTAAAAAAAGGAAAAAATACAGGAAAGGAAGGAAGTAAAGGAAAACATGGACCACCGCGCTTATTTTAACGAAATGGCAGGCCGCTGGGACGACCTGCTTACTAACGAGGTAAGGATGCGTTTAAAAGGAATTATCGACGATCTCTCCCTTGCCCGAGGCAGCAAAGTGCTAGACGTGGGGACGGGCACCGGCGTGCTCATTCCTTTTCTGGCGGATGCGGTCGGCCCCGCGGGAACAGTGGTAGCGGTGGACTTTGCCGCCGCAATGCTGGCCGTCGCCCGCAAAAAGTACCCGTGGCCGAACGTTCAGTACGTCGAGGCCGACGTGACCGCTCTCCCGTTCCCTGACGAAACTTTCGACGAAGTGATCTGCAACTCGGCCTTCCCCCATTTTGCCGACTGCCGGCAAGCGGCAAAAGAAATGGCCAGAGTGCTTAGGGCCGGGGGAAGAATTGCCGTCTGCCACCCGCACAGCAGAGATTACGTGAATAACCTCCACAGGTCCATCGGCGGCGTCGTCGGCAACGACCTTTTGCCGGACGACGAAACCATGCGCGCAATTTTTTCTGCAGCCGGCTTCCGGGATATCGTCATTGCCGACGGAGCCGGGCGCTATCTTTTGGTAGCCCGGAAAAATCCTTAAAAAAACCGCGGCGGCAAAACCCCGGCAACTCTTCCCTGGTACCTTTTGGCCGCTTCTGGCCGGCCGAGCCTGAAAACGTCTGAGGGAGGAAAGAGGATAAGATTATCCCCAGTGAGGGGGAACCAGGAGAATATTTTGTTTGCCAAGGCAAAAGATCATCAAAGGGGTAAGTAAGGGGTTCTTTATCGAGCCTCGGAAATCTATACCCGGCAATCCTTACAAACCGGACGCCCATTCTGAATAGAGGCGTAAACTTTCATCACTTCTTCACCGCAGCAGCTACAGGTGCTCATCTGCAAACAGAGCGCGGGAAGATGTATTTCTGCAGCTACAAATTGCATTTCAAAAATTTCTTCCCCCGGGCCTTCCAAAATGTACTTCATCAAAGGTTCCTGACGGCGGTAAAACTCCTCCTGCTCCTCTTCTGTAGCTACGCCGTTGGCTACCTTTTCCATAAGGGCCACAAAGTCATCGCCTTCCCTGCTCAGCACTCCTGCCTTTAGGCTTACCCGCAAAGCTTTTCCCTCTCCCCCGCAGGCAAAGGTAAAGACGTATTTGCCGTTGTCCCTGTAGACAAAGTTCCGTTTCCCAAAGGTGCAACCCGAGACCACCTGCACCGCATCGGCGGCACAGGTCCGGTTTTCCACCACCGCCACCAGGTCGTGCCTGGGGCCGCCGGCACCCAGTTTCTCCAGGGCAACCTTTGTTGCCCGGTACCCGATAGCCAGCAAACAACAGGGGTGCCCATGAAAGTTAACTGCTTTTTCCCAATCGGTCATCAGAAAAATACTCCTTTCCTATTTCACTTTTGTATCCGGGCTCCATAACGGGATTGATCAAGGCCACACCTATCCCTCTACCCAGAGGCAGCCAAAACTCTTTCGCCTTTTTCTTCGTGGAGATCTCCCTCCACCGGTCCGCTGACCGGCGCCACCGGTGTTATTTGAAGGCCCCGCCTGCTCTCTGTAACTACCGCTGCAACGCCAGGCTCTCCCGGCTGGACGCGGCCAGGATAACGATCTCATCCATAAAAACCCCGCCTTTTTTAATTTTACCGGGCATGGCCATTTTAAGAACTACACGAATAAAGTGGTATACCCTGGATTCAGAGAAACTTTAAGAACGCTGCCTCGCTGCCCCCCGGCTTTTAAGCAATTTTTCAGCCAGGGGCAGCGGATTTACCTCCTTGGACCGCATGTTTCCGCTTCCCACATTTTTTACCACCGGCACTGTTCCAGATAAGCAAAGATGTTCTTGATCAGCTGAAAAACTGCCTCCTCATTTATCCACTTCAGAAAAGTCCTGGCTGCCCGCGGGTGTTTTCGTCCCGTTCGACCCCCAATAACTACTCTGTAATATGTAGAACCCATTAAAATAATTATTTAGCTGGTTATTGACATTTGTTCATAACCAGAATATAATGAGAATGAGGTTCTTTATCAGAAAGGATGGTCGGCATGAAAGCAGCTCTGCCGGTGAAAATGGGCCGCGTCGAGAAGTATTTTGAGCGGGCCAAAACGTTTCTCATCCTGGAGGTAGAAGGTAAGGCAATTAAAAAGAAGCATTTCTTTTCCGTCAACCCCCACCATAGCAACCACGAGCAGCTGATTAAGCCTTTTCAAAATACAGGAGTAAAACTAATCATTGTCGATAAAATAAACGCGAAAGCCAGTCAGGCCCTGAAAGAAAACGGCTTTCAAGTAATCACCGGCGCCCGCGGCCCTATTACGGAAGCCGTCCAGAGAATTATTCACGGCCGCCGGCTTTCCTGATTGACACTTTCAAACCTTCGCCGATTTAAGAAGATAAAACAGCCGATTTTTCAAGTTTGCCGGGGAATAAAGGGCCGGCGCCTCCTTGTTTATCCGGCAGCACAGGTTCCCGTTCCGGTCCCCCGGCTGTTTTGAATCTCCTTTAGCTTTTCCCAGAGTTCATCCACCTGCTTTTCAGTCTCTTCCAGCGTGCCCTCGTTGTGGATGACAAAGTCGGCGTAACCCACCTTTTCTTCGATGGGAAGCTGGGCTTTCAGCCTGTTGACCGCTTCCTCGCGGCTGATCCCGTCCCGCTCCATAAGC
>JBFMEJ010000223.1:0-3659 GCA_040753275.1 Bacillota bacterium | reverse complement strand
AACGACCCGCATGAGGCCGACGACCTCACCCAGGAGACCTTCCTCAAGGCCTTTGAAAACCTGGCCGGGTTTCGCCAGGAGGCCAGCCTGCGCACCTGGCTCAGCCGCATCACGCTGAACACCTACCTGGCCAAGCGGCGGAAACGGCTGAAACACGAGTCCGTTGACATAAGGACTATGCCCGTGCCCGACTGGTCTGGTAATCCCGAGCGGATAGTTATCCGGAGGGAACTCCAGTGGTGCATCCACCACATCCTCCGCCACCACCTCCCCCGGGACTACAGCGTGGTGCTGGTGCTGCGGGACTTGAACGGGTTCAGCTACGAGGAAATCGCCGGGATGCTGGGTATTTCGGTGAGCTCGGTCAAGTCCCGCCTGCACCGGGCCAGGCGGGCATACCGGGCTCACCTGTTCAAGTCGGGGTGCGCAGGCCTGGTAAAGGACTACACCTGCTACTGCGAGGGGTGCAAGAACTGTGAAGTGCGAGGAAGTGAGCCAGTTGTTGAGCCTGTACCTGGACAACGAACTGGACGAGCTGCAGCGCAAAAAAATCGACCGGCACCTGCATCAATGTTCTTCTTGTAACTATGACCTGGCTACCCTGGCCAGGACGGTGCGGATAATAAAGGCCGTGGCGGCGGTCGAACCGCCACGGGATTACTGCGGTATCCCCAGAATTTCAGGAGCCAAAGCGAAGGAGTGATTCCATTGGTCAGGATCGGCATTATTACCTGTTTCAACTGCACCCAGGACCTGGATTGCGCCTCGGTGGTATGCATGGGGGACCTGCGCAAGCGCAAGGGCTTCTTTCAGGAATACCCACCGGATGAGCAGCTGGAACTCATCGGCATCATCAATTGCGCCGGCTGCCCCACGGTAAACGCCCATGAAAAGATCCTGCGCCGGGTGAGGTCCATCGCGGAGTTCCGGGTGGATGCAATCCACTTTTCTTTTGTTATGCGCGAGCAGGTTCACCATGGCGGACTTCATCAAAAGGCGCCCCGCCAACAAGCACTTGTTGGGAGGAGAGAAAAATGCATAACTCTACATCTTCGAACTGCGTAACCGTTCTTCCCGGAGTGACGAGGGAGACTCTGGCTACGGGTGAGCGGCTGATGGTGGTCCGGTTCACCTTTGAGGCCGGCGCGCAAGTTCCCTTGCACCGTCACCTCCATGAACAGTCCAGTTATATCGAGCGGGGTCGCCTCAAATACGTGATAGACGGGATTGAGCGAGTACTGGGGCCGGGGGAGAGCCTGGTGATCCCCACTGACGTCCCTCACGAGGCCACCGCCCTGGAAGACACAGTGGACATCAACTCTTTATCTGGTGAGCCGTAGTATTTTTATTTCAGAAAATCCCGCCATGCATTAGCCCATGTGCAAGATTTTTTCCTTCGATGATTTGTGCCGATACTTAAGGCGGCAACTGGTGGGTTGTCAATCCGCCGCGCAGATTTACTATTATAGAAAAGGTATTTTACGCCTGCAGCTCGAATATAAAAAACTAATCTTGCTTTGGGGGGATACTTTATGCTGCCGACCACCAGGGATTTGCTTTCCCGCAACAGACTGCGCAACCCAGGAAAACTTGCCGTGGCCAACGGCCCGGTCCGGTACACTTTCGCGGAATTTGCCCAGCGCTGCCACCGGCTGGCCAACCTGCTTTCCGGCTGGGGCTTAAAGAAAGGGGACAGGGTGGCCTTTTTAGATAAGACCTGCCCCTGGTATCTTGAGTTCTATTACGGGATAACCATCGGCGGTTTTGTCGCTGTCCCATTAAACTACCGGCTGGTGGGGCGGGAGTTGATCTACATCCTGAACAACTGCCGGCCCAAGGCGATTATCGCCGGGAGGGACTATACCGGGATGATCGATGCGATCCGCGGGCAGATTCCCACAGTGGAGCACTTTCTTGCAATAGCGCCCGCCCCCGGCTACGCCGTTTACGAAGACGCGCTCGCCGCCGCTTCCCCGGAAGAACCCCGGACGGAAATCTCCCCGGACGACCTGGCGGTTATCTGCTATACCAGTGGAACGACCGCGATGCCCAAGGGGGTCATGCTCTCCCACGGAAACATCGCGGCCAACGCGGCCAACGAGAACCTGGGGATTGCCCTTTCTCCCGATGATATCGTTTACTACCCCGCTCCCTTATTTCACGTGATGGGCTGCATGGCGATGGGGATGATGGCCCTGGGCTGCACCATGGTTTTTGAGGAATTTAACGTAAACACAATTTACGAAACAATCCAAAAGGAGAAAGTCACCGAGATTACCACCACCGCCGGCCCGTGGACCATCCTGGTGAATTCCGGGATTGACGCGCGCCAATATGATTTAAGCTCCGTGCGCACCGTCCTGGCCGGGGGCAGCCAGATGCCCAAAAGAGTGGCGGCCGAACTGTTTGATATTTTTCCGAATCTGAACGTACTTTACACCTCCTTTGCCCAGACGGAGGCGGCCCCCTTTGTGACCATTGGGCCGGTCACCCGGGAAGACATCCGGGCCGGGCGCTTTAACGAACACTCCGGGCGGGAAGTGTTTTTAACCCGCGCCCGGATTGTGGACGACCAGGGCAACGATTTGCCGGTTGGACAGCACGGGGAGATCCTCGCCCGGGGGCCGAACGTGATGCTCGGCTACTGGGAGCTTCCCGAGGAGACCGCCGCCGCCTTGCGCGGGGGTTGGCTGCACACCAACGACATCGGTTATTTCGACGAAAACGGGTATCTCTACGTGGTGGACAGGAAAAAGGACATGATCTTAAGCGGAAGCGAAAACATCTCCTCCAAAGAGGTGGAAAGTGTCCTCTACCAGCACCCGGCCATCGCCGACGCTGCGGTCATCGGCGTTCCCGACGAAAAGTGGGGCGAGCGGGTGCACGCAGTGGTGGTTTTAAAGCCGGGACAAGAAGCTACCCCCGAGGAAATAACGCAATTTTGCCGGGCCAACCTGGCCGGATACAAGATCCCCCGCTCGTATGAATTTGTTTCCGAACTTCCCCGGAACCCGTCCGGGAAGGTTTTGAAGAATCGGCTGCGGGAGAAATACAGAAAACAGGCAGAGCAGGGAAAAAGTCAGTCGTTTTAGTGCAGGGGCGCCCGGGCCGTTAAAAGGAGGGCAAAGGATGCCCGTCAGCGTGAAAATCTTTTCCGATTACGCCTGACCGTTTTGTTTTATCGGCAAAGGTATTGTCGAGAAGCTAAAAAGAGAGTTCGATCTGTACGACGAATGGATTGGGTATGAGTTGCACCCCGGGACGCCGGCGGAAGGGGTCCCTCTGGAACGTTCCGGCCTGGACGCCGGGAAGATGCTGGAAAGCTTACGGCGTGCCGGTGAACCTTATGGCGTTGCTTTTTCCCCGCTCCGGTTTCTCCCCAATACCCGTTTAGCCCTGGAAGCCAGTGAGTACGCCAGGGAAAAGGGGAAGTTCGCCGAAATGCACACCCGGCTTTTCCAGGCGTATTTCCTGGAGGGGAGAAACATCGGGGAAAGGCATACGATTTTGGAAATCGGCAGGGAAATCGGCCTGAACAAGCGTGAGTTAGACAGTCATCTTGTCAACCACACCTATTTTCCCCGGCTGCAAGAGGCGCGCCGGCTGGGGCAGGAATACGGAGTCAAGGGCCTTCCTACCTTTATTTTCCCTGGGAACCG
>JBFMEJ010000222.1:0-3660 GCA_040753275.1 Bacillota bacterium | reverse complement strand
CGGTCTTACCACCAGTGATTGGAGATCAACCATAAAATCTATTATAAATCATCTGGCTGAAATTGACCAGTTAAATTTTTCCTATTAGGCCCGGTTTATGATATTTTTTACTTTGACGTGGCCCTGTGCCGGCTGCGCTGGATCTTGACAGAGCAGAGGCAACCGGGTAAAATCAACTGTAAAGCCTTTTCCCTTGACAACATTCAAAGAGTTCAGGGAGGGGAGGCGCCCGATGGAGAAGTTTGCCTGGGTTAACCTGCTTTACGACTTTTACGGTCAGCTGCTTACCGGCCACCAGCGCAAGTTCGTGGAATTATACTACGGGCAGGACCTCTCCCTGGGCGAAATTGCCGGGCATTGCCAGCTGAGCCGGCAGGCCGTCCACGACGTTTTGAAACGGGCCGAAGGCGCGTTGTTTAAGTACGAAGAAAAGTTGGGGCTGGTCAACCGGTTTCTCGAGCAGCGCAAAAAACTTCAGCAGGCCGTGGATCTGCTGGCTGGAGAGCAGGGGGAGACAGTTTCCCGGGCGCGGAAAATAATTACGGAAGCTATTGAGCTGTTTTAGTTCTCGAAAGGGGTGAAATAATGGTTTTTGCCAGTCTGGCCGAAAAGCTTCAGGAAACTTTCCGCCGGCTGCGGAATAAAGGCCGCCTTACCGAAGCGGACGTGGACGAGGCCCTGCGCGAGGTGCGGCGCGCGCTGTTGAGCGCCGATGTGAATTTTCAGGTGGTCAAAGATTTCGTCGCCAGGGTTAAAGAGCGGGCCATCGGGCAGGATATCCTCAAGAGCCTGACCCCCGCCCAGCAGGTGATCAAAATCGTCCGCGACGAAATGGCTGCTCTGATGGGCGGCGTTCAGAGCAAAATCAATCAGGCCCCCAAGCCGCCTACCGTGATCATGCTGGTGGGCCTGCACGGCGCGGGAAAAACCACCACCGCAGCCAAACTGGCCAACGTTTTGCGCAAGCAGGGCCGGCGCCCCTTGCTGGCGGCTGCAGACGTCTACCGCCCGGCAGCGATTAAGCAGTTGCAGGTGCTGGGGAAACAGCTGG
Source organism: Bacillota bacterium (assembly GCA_040753275.1). GTDB lineage: Bacteria > Bacillota > Desulfotomaculia > Desulfotomaculales > Nap2-2B > JAIMBK01. The sequence continues at coordinate 2,609 of JBFMEJ010000222.1, read as the reverse complement.
ACATCCCTGTTTTTTCCGCCGGAGATAAGCAAAGCCCGGTGGACATTGCCCGGGCCGCCTGCGAGCACGCCCGCGGCACAGGCCGGGACGTAGTCATTCTGGACACCGCCGGGCGCCTGCATATCGACGAGGAATTGATGAACGAGCTGTCTGCCATCAGGGATCAGGTCCGCCCCCACGAAATAATGCTGGTGGTGGACGCCATGACCGGCCAGGTGGCCGTGGAGGTGGCGCAGGCGTTCCATCAGCGCCTGGGCTTAGACGGCGTGATTTTAACCAAGCTGGACGGCGACAGCCGGGGCGGCGCGGCGCTTTCCGTAAAGGCGGTCACCGGCTGCCCGATCAAGTTCGCGGGTACCGGCGAGAAGCTGGATGCCCTGGAGCCGTTTCATCCGGACCGGATGGCCGACCGGATCCTGGGCATGGGCGACATGCTTACCCTGATCGAGAAGGCCCAGGCCGAATTTGACCAGGAGCGGGCGGCCCGCCTGAACCAGAAAATCCGGAGCGCCGAATTCACTCTGGAGGATTTTTTGGAGCAGCTCCAGGAAGTGAAAAAGCTCGGCCCCCTGCAGCAGCTGCTCGGCATGATCCCCGGCCTGGGATCGGTGAAAAAGCTCAAGGAATTGGGGGAAGTAGACGAAAAGGAGCTTGTCTACGTGGAGGCGATTATCAACTCCATGACCCCCTGGGAACGCCGCCACCCGCAGGAAATCAACGGCAGCCGGCGCCGCCGCATCGCCCGCGGCAGCGGCACCACCGTTCAGGACGTCAATCGCGTCCTCAAGCAGTTTGAGCAGACCAGAAAAATGATCAAGCAGCTGATGGGGATGGAGAAGGGCTTCAAGAAAGGCGCCCGCCAGTTGCCGGGCCCGCTGCCCTGGAAATAAAACCGGCAATAAAACGCTTAAAATACCTGCCGGAAGGAGGTGAGATATTTTGGCTGTAAAAATCAGGTTAAGAAGAATGGGGGCCAAAAAGAACCCCTTTTACCGCATTGTAGTGGCCGATTCCCGCTCGCCGCGTGACGGGCGTTTCATAGAGGAACTTGGTTATTACAACCCGCTCAAGGAGCCCGCGGAAATTAAAATCGATCAGGAAAGGGCGCTCGACTGGTTGAGTAAAGGGGCCCAGCCGACCGAAACCGTCCGCGCCTTGTTTAATAAGGCCGGGATCACACACAAGCCCGGGCCGCAGGGCGAAAAAGGTGCCGGGGCTTAAAAAGCGTGGATCAAGGGAACAAGGGCTTGCCGGACATTTTTGAGAAAGGCGCAACGGCAGGAGGCCCGGAGGCAGGGAAAGGTATAAAGGAACAAAGGTCCAGAGATACTGCGTTAAAAGATGGCAAAGGGCAGGGGCGGGAGCGAAAAGGCCCGGAATTGGTCAAGTGCTCTGAAGCAGAAAAAACCTGGACCTTATGATCTGGATGCCTTGGCGCCTGTAAACTTTATGCCCGGCCTGAAGGGGAGGTACCGTGGAGATGAAAGAACTGGTTGAAATCCTGGCCAAGGCCCTCGTGGACCAACCGGACAAGGTGGCGGTAAACATGTTCAAGCGGGAAAACTCTTACGTTATTGAGCTGAGGGTAGCCCCGGAAGACATGGGCAAAGTAATCGGCCGGCAGGGAAAAATAGCGAAGGCCATTCGTACGGTTGTGAAGGCTGCCGCCACCAAGAAAAACAAGAAAGTGATTGTGGAAATCCTCTAAAATTTGGGGGGTAGGGAGACAACAACCTGCTCCCTTCTTTTAGGAGGAGGGCCCGGTGGAAAGTCTGAAGATTACGCGACCCGTTCTTGTCAAGGTGAAAGTGACCGAAGAATATAAAAAGGCCCTGGCGGCGGAGGTTCAGGAGACGATCGGCCGCCTGGACCTCCGGCTGCAGCACATGGATTTTCAGTCCAGACGCCTCCTGACGGAACTGGAAAAGCAGAACCCCAAAGAGGTTCCCGCCGCGCGGCAGCGCTTCGAGGCGGAGCGGCAGAAAACCCTGGAAACCAGGCAAAAATTGGTAGAAAAGCTCAAGGAAGTAGGGAAACTGGTTCCCGGTGAAGAAGTGATCCACGGCCAGGTGGAAAGCATTGTGGATTTGAGGGTCGGCGACGACTGGGGCCGGATTATGAGCGTGGAAATTATTCTCGAAAATGATCGCGTGATAGCGATCAGGGAGCGTAAATATGCCGCCGGAGAAGGAACTGATCACCATCGGTAAAATAGTGAACACCCACGGCTACCGGGGGTGGGTGCGGGTAATCCCGCTGACCGATTTTCCGGAGCGCTTTTTTCGGATGGACAGGGTGCTGGTTGCCCTGGGAAAGACGTTTCGGGAACACGAAATTGAGCAGGCCAGACAATATAAACAGTTTATTCTTTTAAAATTTAGAGAGGTACCGGACATGAATGCCGCTCTCGCCTTAAAGGGGGCTTTGCTGCAGGTAAGCCGCCGCCAGCTGGTTAAACTCCCGGCCGATACTTATTATATTTTTGACCTGCTCGGGATGAAGGTTTATACCACCGGACAGGAGTACCTGGGGGAGATCAAGGACGTCATTCAGACCGGCGCCAATGATGTTTACGTGGTGGAGTCCGGGCAGGGGCAACCCCTTTTAAT
>JBFMEJ010000221.1:0-3690 GCA_040753275.1 Bacillota bacterium | reverse complement strand
CGGCCAGATTAAAGAAATCCGCCTGGTGGTGAAAAAGGCGCCGCCGGCCGGCCGGGGAGAAAACGCGCTGATCGGACCCGTCAAGATCCAGGTCGGCACTCAAAAACCGGACGAGACCGGAAAAGCCGGGCGGGAGCAGACGCAGATCCAGTCTTCCGCCCTGCCGGAGGAAGTAAAAAGCAAGCTAAAGACAACCCTTGCCACCTTCTACAATATCTCCCCGGAACAGGTCAAAGTCAGCGAAGGAAATTAAAAAAACCGCCAGACAGTCATATAGCGGGAATCAATAAACCATGCAAAATTTTCAATTACCATGTTTCTTTGGAAAAAACCCGTTTTCGATAAGGTGTATTTTCTAGCAGGAGGGACGAAAAATGAAAGGGTTATGGAAAAAAATAGCGGGCGGCAGCGGAAACGGTGATTATCCTCCGAAGCAGCAGCAGCAAAAAATGCTCTGGCTGGCCTGCGCAATCATTCTGGGCATCTTCTTAATTTTAATCGGCAACAGCGGCAAGCCCGGCCACAGCGGCCAACAAAAAACAACGGCGGAAACCGGGGAACAAAAAGCCAACGCTCCCTCCGTGATGGCCCAGGAGGAGGAGATTCTGGCCGCCCGCCTGAAAAAATTGCTCAGCCAGGTGGAAGGCGCCGGGGCCGTGGACGTCTCCGTTCGCCTGGCCAGTTCCCGGCGCGATAAATACGCCATCAACACCACCACCGGCCGGAAAACCACAGAAGAAAAGGATCAGGCCGGCGGCACCCGGTTGATTACGGAAAACACCGGCAACGAGCAGATTGTTCTCCTCCGGGACGGCCAAAAGGAAGCGCCCGTGCTTGAAGAAGAGCAGGCCGCGCGGATTGCGGGCGTGCTGGTTGTGGCGGAAGGGGCGAGTGACCCGGTAATCAAAGCGCACCTGTTTAAAGCCGTCCAGGTAGCCCTGGGCGTGGAACCGCAAAAAATCCTCGTTCTGCCGGCGGAAGGAGGGAAATAAATGCTTTCCATTATTATACGCAGACGCTTGCTTTATCTTGTGCTGGCCATTCTTTTCGGCGCGGCCTTGCTTTGCGTCGGGTTCCTGGAAATTCCCTCTAAATTGCTAAAAAGAGAAAAAGCCGTGGCCGTCCAGAATGTTGAATGGAAACCCGCCCCCCGGCCGGCCGGCCAGACCGTCGGAGCCACAACCAGCCTGACATCCGGGCAGGCAGTCCAGCCGGCCGTTGCCCAAAAAGAGGACTTTTTCATCGAATACCGGCTGGATCGCGAACGAACGCGGGGCCGCCAAATCGAACTCCTCCGCGAAATCATCAATAGTTCCGCGGCCAGTGAACAGGCGCGCCAAAAGGCGCAGGAGGAACTTCTGGCCATTACCGATAAACTGGCCAGGGAAATGGAACTGGAGCACCTGCTCCGGGCCAAGGGATACCGGGACGCCACTGTTTGCATTGAAGGAAAGGGGGTCACCGTGATCGTCCAGCCGGGCCCGGGGCAGGGGCAGGGGCAGGGCAAGGCGCCGGCCAAAATCACCCCCGAAGACATAGCGAAGATTTGCGAAGTAGTTTCCTGGGGAACCGGCGTGGGGGAACAGAACGTCATTGTCATCCCCAAAACGTAATCATAAACAGCCAGCTGGGACCGGGGTTCATTGCGGACCCCGTTTTTTGTCCGCAAGGGTCTTTATCTTCCCGGAGCATTCACCTGGGTTATATTTTAGGAGCGGTAACAACTGGTTAAACTATTTTCGAGGAAGTTGCCCATGATGAACATTCGTTCCCGCCAATAATGATGAAAATGGGGGCTGGAATTTGTCCGGGCGAGCGACATATGCGTAGGGCTGGTAACGAAAAACGGCGCAGGTGAGGTTAGCGAACCGGCAGCGCGAAACGCGCTGATAACAGGATGCAAAAACAGTTTTATAACGCTTGAGAACAACGGGAGGAAGAAAACTAACGCTTCGTGCGCATTTTGCAGCGCTGCCTGGTTCACTCCGAACCAAGCCGATGTTTCGTCAGCCCGGAGCATCGGAGCGAGCCGGACAATTCCAGCCCGATGGTAAATGATGGTGTAAGCTAATTTCTAGGAGGAGAAGCAACATGGATCTCCGGGAAATCCGGGAACTGGTCAAGTTAATTGACCAGACGGGCATCTCCGAATTATCCATCGAAAGCAACGGGATGAGGGTGGCCATTAAAAAAAATCCCGGCGGGCCGCAGGGTGCGGAAGAAAGGCCGGTTCCGGCTGCTTTAGCCCCCCCGGCGGAAACAAAAGAAAAAGACGCGGCGAAATTTACCCCGGTGGTCTCGCCCATGGTCGGCACCTTTTACCGGGCACCCGCTCCCGATGCCCCGCCTTACGTGCAGCCGGGGGACATCGTTCAAAAAGGGCAAACCCTTTGTCTTATTGAGGCGATGAAAATGATGAACGAGATCAAGGCCGAAGTGACGGGAGAGGTGGTTGAGATACTCGTCGAAAACGGCGAACCGGTAGAATACGGCCAGCCCCTTTTTTATCTTCAGCCGGTTTCTTGAGAAAAATAAATATCAATTTCAATTTCACCCCGGTTGCTTAAAAGTGGTAATTAAAGTATAATAAACTTAACCCGATGGACAAGGAAAGAATTTACAAGTATTTTTTAAAGGAGGTCGAGGCCATGGAAGAAAACAAAGACATTGTCGTCCAGCAGGAAAAAACCGGCCTGGGTTCCATCCGCATTGCCGACGAAGTGGTGCGGATCATCGCCGGTCTGGCCGCCACAGAAGTTCCGGGCGTGGCCGGGATGAGCGGGGGAATCGTGGGCGGTATTACGGAAATGCTGGGGCGCAAAAACCTGTCGAAAGGCGTCAAAGTAGACGTCGGCGAAAAGGAAGCGGCCATCGATATCTTCGTGGTGGTCGAATACGGCAGTAAAATTCCCGAGGTAGCCTCGCAAATTCAGCAAAGGGTCAAGAACGCCGTGCAGGAGATGACCGGCTTAAATGTGGTGGAGGTCAATGTAAACATCCAGGGAGTTACCTTTAGCGGCACGGAGAATAAAGAATAGCCGACACCTGAAACCGGGGAGGCCAAAGCATAGTGCAGCCTTTCGACCGTGGCCTGTTATTGTTATACACTTTTACCCTCACGCTTTTCTTGCTCGCCGCGATCCCTTTCCTGGCCGGGTGGCTGGACTGGAGGATCGTGGCGCCGCTATCCTTTCCATTGACGGGGCAGCCGGAAATTATCTTTGTCTTCCTGGGGCTGATGATCCTGATGGGCGCAAGGCTTTTCTGGTCGGGAATCCGGCCCGCCCACAAGCACGTGATCGTGCATGAGGGCGCTTCCGGACAGGTGCGCATCGCGCTGACGGCCATTGAAGATCTGGTGGAAAAGGTGGTCTCCCCAAACAGCGGCATCCGCGAAGTAAAGGCCAGGGTGCTGGCGCTGCCGGAAGGCATCGGGATCAAGGTGCAGGCCACGGTTGCCCCGGATACGCAAATACCGGATCTTTCCAGAACCATTCAAGAGCAGGTGAAAGAGAAGGTTTTTGAAGTAACGGGCCTTCCTGTCCAGCAGGTGCACGTTTTTGTGCAAAGTTTTGCGGCGCGTAAACCGAGGGTCGAATAGCTTCGATTGGCTTAAAAGAGGTGCCAGACTTTCATGGACTACCAGGAATTCCTCTCCAGGCACCGGGGCAAAATAACCGGCGTTATCCT
>JBFMEJ010000220.1:0-3699 GCA_040753275.1 Bacillota bacterium | reverse complement strand
CCTTTTATCCATTCGGCTCTCTACCTGGCGGCTGAGCTGGGCCAGAGCCAGGACGGGAACGTTCAGGTCCTTGGCCATCCCCTTTAATGAACGGGAGATTTCCGTAATTTCCTGCTGGCGGTTTTCGGCCCGCCGGGCGGCCTGCATCAACTGCAAATAATCAATTACAATCAGACCCAGGCCTTTTTCCGCCTGCAGACGGCGGGCCTTTGCCCTGACCTGCCGCACGGAAAGGAGTGCCGAATCATCGATGTACAGGGGAGCCCTGGCCAGCCGGGCGGCCGCCTGGGTAAGCCGCGCCCAATCCCCATCCGTGAGGTATCCGCTGCGCACTTTTTGCTGGTCCACCATCGCCTCGGCGCAGAGAATCCGCTGCACCAGCTGTTCCCGGGACATCTCCAAGCTGAAAACGGCTACCGGCACCTGCTGCTGGAGGGCAATCTGGTGGGCGATGGTCAGGGCGAAACTGGTTTTGCCCATCGCCGGGCGGCCGGCGACAATGATCAGGTCTCCCGGCTGCATGCCGCAGCACAGCCGGTCCAAATCGACAAAACCGCTGGCCACGCCGCTGATGGCGCCTTTATTGCGGTACCTCTCTTCGATCTGCTTTAAGACCAGGAGCAAAAGATCCTGGAGTGAACTAAAAAGCTCTGAAGACCGCCGGGCCGTCAATTCCAGCAACATTTTTTCGGCCTCGTCGATCAGGCGGTCCACGTCCTCCGTTCCCTCGTACCCCATTCCCGCGATCCGCGTAGCAATCTGGATGAGGCTGCGCAAAAGCGCCTTTTCCTCCACGATGCGGGCGTGGTGCTCAACGTTGGCGGCGGTGGGCATCAGGCCGGCCAGCGAAGCCAGGTAAGTGGCCCCGCCGATTTTTTCCAGAACGCCTTGATCGCTTAACCAGTTCGTGACCGAGATCAGGTCCACCGGCCGGCCTTCTTCTTCTAAACTGAGCATGGCTTCGTAAATCAGCCGGTGGCCCTCCAGGTAAAAATCCTCGGGGCGCAAAAAGCGCGCAACCTTATAGACGGCTCCGGGATCGATAAAAAGAGCGCCCAGGACCGATTGCTCCGCGTCGATATTTTGAGGAAGAAGCCTCTCCCTATCCTCCGGCATACTTTTCACCTGATCCCCAATCCCTATCCCCTACCCTACACTGGAAATATCAGACACAAAGCTTCCCAGGCACAAAGACGCAAGGTCTACCCCCTAACCCCTAACCCCTATCCCCTAATTTAAAACATGGGCCAGCACTTCTTCCACGGTGGCCACCGGAACGACCTCCAGATCGGTCAAATCAGAAGGCACCTCGGGTAAATTTTCGGCCGGAACAAGCACTTTCTTAATCCCCGCCTGGCGCGCCCCGTAAATCTTTTCCGGAATGCCGCCCACCGGCCGGACCCGGCCCTGGATGGACAATTCCCCGGTCACCGCGAGGTCCTGGGGAACCGGACGCTCCTCCAGAGCGCTTAAGATTGCCAGGAAAATTGCCAGGCCGGCCGAAGGTCCGTCGATTCGCCCGCCGCCCACCACGTTGACGTGGATGTCGTAATCCGCCAGGTCCTTTCCGGAAATTTTCCGGATTACGGAAGCGGCATTGAAGACCGAATCCTTTGCCATCGACCCGGCAGAGTCGTTAAAGCGCAGATTCCCCCGCCGCGCTTCCCGGGCGGGAAAGGCAACGGCCTCAATTTCAATTAAAGAACCCAGGTAGCCGGCCACGCCCAGGCCGAAGATCCGGCCCACTTCCCGGGCGGCCGACACTTTCCGGGTATTGTAAGGGGCCAGGCGGCTCAACTGAATCACTTCGTAGACATCTTCGGCTGTAATCCGGATCTCTTGCTCCCCCTGCTGACGGTACCAGGCGAGGCTGTAGGCATCGGCCAGGATGTTCACGGCCTTGCGGCCTTCGATTGTGTACTGGCTGATGACCTGGGGAACCTTCTCCTCCAGGGCGACGCCGAGCTTTTGGGCCGCCTGGGCGACGATCTGCCGGATATCCCGCGGAGTCAGCGGTTCGAAAAAGATTTCCGCGCACCGGGAGCGCAGGGCCGGATTAATGTCTTCGCAGTCGCGGGTGGTGGCGCCGATTAAAATGAAATCCGCCGGTGCCCCCTCTTCAAATAATTTCTTGACGTACTGGGGGATATTGGGATCGTGCGGGTCGTAGTACGACGACTCAAAAAATACCCGTTTATCTTCGAGGACTTTTAAAAGTTTGTTCTGCAGGAGGGGGTCCATTTCGCCAATTTCGTCAATAAACAGAACCCCGCCGTGGGCTTCGGTAACCAGGCCCGGTTTCGGCTCGGGTACGCCGCTTTCGGCCAGATCGCGCCGGGCCCCCTGGTAGATCGGATCGTGGACGGAGCCCAGCAGGGGATTGGTAACTTCCCTGGGGTCCCAGCGCAGGGTCGCCCCGCTCACTTCCACAAAGGGGGCATCCTCGCGGAAGGAGGAAGCGGCCATTTTTTTTGCCGCCTCCAGGGCCAGCCGGGCGGCGGTTGTTTTTCCTACTCCCGGCGGGCCGTAAAGGATGATGTGCTGGGGGAACGGAGAGGCCATTTTCGCCAAAAGGGCCTTTACCGCTCTCTCCTGGCCCACGATTTCCGCAAAACTGGCCGGGCGCAAAACGGCCATGGCCGAACAAGCCAGCTTTTTTTGCTCCATCTTTTCAAAAATAGCCAGCTTTTTTAACGTTTGGGCGTTTTCCGGGCCGCTGTTTTCCTTCAGCACCTGGTTTTTTATTTCCTGCACGTAATCCTTATGCCTTTGCTGTAATTTCTCGTTGATCTTTCTTTCCAGTTCCTCTTCCACCGTTCGCCGGGCTAGAATTTCGGCAATTTCTTCTTCAATCAACCCTAAAATTGACGGGATTTCCCTCGCCGTAGGAATTTGCTCGATGGTGGGATCTTCAAAAACCAGCCTTTGCAAAGCCAGCACGCGCTCCCCCAGGCGTTCCGAGCGCATCAGCTGTAACGCGTTGACCTTTCCCGCCCTTAGAACCAGCTTATCGGTGCCGTATAAATTGGCGACCAAGCCGTAAAGAGCGTTGACCTGGCGCTCCAACTGCTTCTCGCCCTGAAACCGGGAGGCGGGTTCCTCGCCGGTATATTTAAACTTCTTCATCAATGATTTCATCAGTCAAATCTCCTTGCTGCAAATTTTAATTTGAACCAACCCTGGTGACCGGGGTTACCCGGTTTATCCGGCCAGCACATGAACAGTCAGGCGCGCTTCCACCTGCGGGTACAGCCTGACTTGTACGGGATAAGTACCCAACTGTTTAATTGGTTCCTTTAAGATAATCTTCCTTTTGTCAACATCGATACCGTGTTCCTTTTGCAGTGCTTCGGCAATATCCTTGTTGTTGACCGAACCAAAGAGCCTGCCGCCCTCCCCCGCTTTGCCGTAAACCCGCACTGTCAGGCCGTCAAGGCGGGCCGCCAGTTCTCTGGATCTTTCCTCTTCCTTCATCTTTCTTCTGGCTGCGCCGGCCTGCTGCTGGGCAAGCTGTTTTACTTTGCCTTCCGTTGCTTCCGTGGCCAGCCCCCTGGGCAAAAGGTAATTGCGCGCGTACCCATCGGCAACCTGGACCAGATCCCCCTTTTTGCCTAAATTTTTCACGTCCGCCATTAAAATAACCTTCATTTTTTCCCCTCCATTGAACGTCGCAAATTAAGAAAAGAATCCATTACACCA
>JBFMEJ010000219.1:0-3710 GCA_040753275.1 Bacillota bacterium | reverse complement strand
GAATTCCCGCCGGCCGGTTTTGAAGTTAAAGTAGGGCAGTTCCACTTCTTCTCCTTGAATTAACTTCGTCAGGTGATCGTTAAACAGGGGCCGGTCGATGGCGTCTAAGCACTCAAAGTCGTACCGGCCGTTTTCGTCCCGCGGGGTCTTTTCCCGGTCAACGAAGTAGTTGTCCAGGGACAGGGGCACGGGGTGGATGCCGTTGACCCGCAGCTGCGTGGCCAGCCGCTGCACGAAGGTGGTTTTGCCGGAAGAAGAGGGGCCGGCGATCAGGACCAGGCGCACCCGGTCGATATTGGCCGCGATGAGATCGGCGATCTGGCTGATCTTTTTTTCGTGGAAGGCCTCCGCCACTCGGATCAACTCTTCCGCGCCGCCGTTGGCGAGGATCTGGTTTAACGAAGGAACGCTGCGCACGCCCAGCACCTTCCCCCATTTGTCCGCCTCAAAATAGATGTTGGCCAGTTTGCCCTGTTCCACGTATTCTGGAATGATTTCCGGGTTATCCTCCCGGGGCAGCTCCAGGATGAAACCGGGGAGGTAAAAACGCAGGCGGAAGACTTTCAGCAGGCCGGTGTGGGGTGCCAGCGGCCCGTCGGAAAAGTCGGGAAACCAGTCGCAGGTGTAAACATCTACCTCCGGAGAGCGGTGGTACCGGAGCAGCTCCGCTTTTTCCGCCTGGTTGGTTTCAAGAAAGAGCGCAATTGCTTCTTCCCTGGGGAGCCGCCTTTTCCGGATCGGTTCCCCGGCCGCTACGATTTCCCGCATCCGCTCTTCCACCAGGCGGATGTCCTGCTCCCGGAGCGCCCGGTCCAGCCGGATGTGGCCGTAAATGCCGTTACCCAGCGTATGTTTGACGATTAGGGAGCAGCCGGGCAGCACTTCGGAGGCGGCGCGGACCAGCACCGTGATCAGGCTGCGGGCGTAAATGCGCCGGCCGTCCTCGCTGCCGTAATCGATCAATTCCGCGTGGCAGCCGTTTTCCAGCGGGTGGTTGAGATCCCGGACGGTGTTGTCAATGCGCACCCCAAGCGCGGGCAATTCCCTGTTTTGAGCGTAAGGCAACAGGTCAGCGGCCTTGCTTCCTTCCGGTAAGATAATTTTGCCGGCTCCGGCCAGTTCGACCGTGATGCCGGCGGATAAAGCTTTTTTTGGGGTCATTTCCATGCTGCTCACTCCGTATGTTTTTTCCTTATTTCAGCAGGGTAACAATTTGCCCTTTGGCGGAAACTGAAATCACCGCCACTGCCCGGACACTTCCTTTTGCTTACATTATAAGCGTAAGTTGAGCAAGGATCAATGCTTTTCATCTTTCAAGCGTGATTGGCAGCGGAACCTTGTCCATGAGAGTTTTTTGCGCCGTCTCCTTGATTTTCCCGTCTCCCAGATCCTCCTTGCCGGTCATCTCCTCGATATCGATCCGGACGACCCCGGTCCTGGCCAGGTTGGCTTCAGGAAAATCCCCGTACCCGCCGCCGGGCTGGTACTTCTCCAGAAGACGTTGCAGGGCGAAAAGCTTTTCCGCCGGGTCTTCGATGATCCTGGCCCTGCCTTTGATAATGACGCTTCTGTAGAGATACTCGGCCTGGCAAGGGTGCTCTTTGGCCCGTATGTAGGCGATGGGCAGGTCCACTTCAAAGCAGACCCGGCCGTCTCTCCGGATATCGTCAATCTTTTCCCCTTCCTTTGCCGTATGGAAATATATTTTTCCCTCGTGGTAGGCGAAATTTAAAGGCTTGACCACCGGATAGCCGTCTTTGCCGATGGTGCCCAGCCTGCCCACCGGACTGGTTTGCAGAAGCTCCGTGATTACGTCCCTGTCTTTAATTTCCTTTTCGCTCCGGCGCAAAAAGAGCACCCCTCCACTCCTTCTGATTTTGCTCCTTCCCGGGTTCCTGGACCTTTCTTCCTCCAAACCCCCGGGGGTGGTTTTGGTGCCACCGCCAGGCGGTTTCGATCATCGTGGGCAGGTCGCCGTAGCGCGGTTCCCACCCGAGTTCACGCCTGATTTTTTCCGGGCTCGCCACCAGGACGGCGGGGTCGCCGGGGCGGCGGCCGGTGAAGACTGCCGGGAGGGATTTGCCGGTTGCCTTTTCGGCCGCCCGGATCACTTCCAGCACGGAATAGCCGTTGCCGTTGCCCAGGTTGTAAACGGTCGGTTCGCTTCCGCCGGCCAGCGCTTCCAGGGCCAGGACGTGCGCGGCGGCCAGGTCGGTGACGTGGATAAAATCCCGGATGCAGGTGCCGTCGGGGGTAGGGTAATCACTGCCGAAAACCTTTACGGCGGGCAGCTGCCCCAAGGCGACCTTCAAAACCAGCGGGATCAGGTGGGTTTCCGGATCGTGGTCTTCGCCCAGGTCTCCTTCCGGGTCGGCCCCGGCGGCGTTGAAATAGCGCAGGGAAATGTATTTTAGACCGTAAGCCCGGTAATACCAGGCCAGCGCTTCCTCCACGGCCAGCTTGGTGGCCCCGTAAGGGTTGGTGGGAAGGGTGGGATGGTCCTCGGTGATGGGAGTCTGGATGGGTTCGCCGTAAACGGCGGCAGTGGAGGAAAAGACCAGATAGGTCACGCCCGCTTCCCGCATGGCTTCCAGCAGGTTGAGGCCGTTCACCACGTTGTTCTGGTAATAGGCGGCCGGGTGCTGCATGGATTCGCCCACCAGGCTGCTGGCGGCAAAGTGCATGACGGCTTCGATTTTTTGCGCTCTCAGCAGTTCGGTAAGGAAACTTTTATCGGCCAGTTCGGCCTGGATAAAAGCGGCGTTGTAAACGGCGGCCCGGTGCCCTTTGCTTAAATTGTCCAGCACGGTGACCCGGTGCCCGGCCTTGACCAGCTCTTTCACCGTATGGCTGCCGATATACCCCGCGCCGCCGGTAACCAGGATGCGCAAAACAGGATCACTTCCTTCATCTTGCCGACGATGACTGCCCCATTGTTCCCCGCCCGTTCTTCCACCGGGTGGGAGCCGTTAAACCCCGCCCCGCCGGTGACCACAGCCTTTTTTCTGCTGTCTGACTGTCTGTAAGCTCCCTTATGAAGAGGGTCACCCAGAGTCACCGGACCTTTCTCCCTCCGTGTTTTCTATCCGAACCATTCGCCGCGTTTCGCCGAAATCCCTGCCCGCCGGAAAAAAGTTTTGTTTCTTCCGGAAAAGGGTTGACACAATAATCAGCAGCAGGATAAAATAACTGAAAGCACAAATATAAAAAAATTTAAATATGTAGTTATATAAAAAAAGAGGTGCTCTTGATGAGGAGAACAACAGAGATTTTGAAGGCTTTGGCCAACGGGACGCGCATGCACAGGTTGAAAAAGAACAACTACATTCCGGATGGAGCAATCGGCAAATATCAGGCGGCGCTGCTCCGGGACTACAAGGATTTCGCCGCCCGCATCCAAAGAGACCGGGCGGGAAATGATCAAAAGGAGGAGGTGCGAAAAAAGGAAATGGAGATCAAGATTTTGGGAACGGGGTGTTCGAAGTGCCAGGCCCTGGAGAAAGCAGTAAAGGAAGCAGTCCAGGAGATGGGCGTGCCGGCGGAAATTACCGAAGTGCGCGACCTCAACGAAATTGTCCGCTACGGCGTTCTCATCACCCCTGGCCTGGTGATTAACGGAAAAGTTAAATCCTCCGGCAAAGTGCTCAAGAAGAGCGAAATCAAAAAATACCTCGAACAGGAGAAATGATTTCCAAAAAAGGTGATGACTA
>JBFMEJ010000218.1:0-3719 GCA_040753275.1 Bacillota bacterium | reverse complement strand
TAACCGGAACAGACTCGAACAATTCCAGCAGTTGGACAACCGCTTCCTCTCTTTTTGGGTTCTGCATACTTTTTCCAGCCAACAATTCCATAACAGTCACGGTAGAAAGCTTAACTGGTATACCGCTTTTGAAAATATTTTCTAAAAAGTTTGTTGCCGGTGCGTACTTGCGTAAGTGATCAATCAGCACGCTGGTATCGATAAGTATATTATTCAACCCCGAGTTCCTCCCACCGTTTCTGATCCCCTTCCCTCAACTTGCGCACAAATTCCTCGCCAGACTCTGGCAGATCTTTCCACGCCCCTGCAGTCAGGCGTAAAATATCCACCACTTCCCTGGCGTTTTTTCTTGTCGTCGCTTTACTTTCCAAAATAATCCTGCCCTCTCCAGCAACGCTTACTTTCAGTACATCGCCGGCATTTATCCCTAACTTTTTTCGTACCGCCACCGGCAAAGTAATCTGTCCCTTTGGAGATATTCTGGTTTCCATCTGATTATACCCCCCTTCTTTACCTTTCTTTACTTTTATTATTTTATCATACCAGGTAAAGCAGCGCAATCGTAACAAATTAAAAAGTTGTTTCCATAGTATAGCCCCAACATTGAATGTATCAATTTTCTTAAAAAACTTTTCCTGGTATTCGCCAGGTAACTGAAAAAATAAAAAACCACTTAACTTGATGTGCATTACTTTCGGGGTCAGTGCCGCACGATGATGTAAGTCCCGTTCTCCAGGTCGTGCACCATGGCGTCCAGGGTTTTGGCGATGTACATGGCGATGCGTTCTCTTTCTTCCTCGCTGCGGGCAAAAAAAATGGGGGCGCCCCCCGCCACCTGGTCCATATTTAAAGTCACTACCGCCAGGATGCGCTTGTTTTCTCCCCTTGCCGGCAAATAACCATCTCCCTCATCTCACTTCTCATTTCTGCGGCCGAAACTGGCCAGACGCCCAGCCTCGGTCTTCAGGGGCTTGGAGCGGGCGCTCTCCAGCACGGGGGTGCGCTTGACGGCCAGAAGCAAAGCTTCCAGATCCTTTTCCACCGGCACGATGTACAGCCCCACCGCGCCGGTGTCCGGGTTTTTGCGCGCCACCGGGGTAAACTCGGGAATGTCCACATCCTTTTTGACGCCCATAATTACCGCCGCAGTGTGGGCAATGGCGGCCCGCTGGCCCAGGTCGTGAATCGTCGCCCGGGCGTTGGGATTTTTCGGAATAATCAGCACCGCCAGACCGTCCCGCAGGATTTTTTCCCGCATTTCTTTCAGGCCGACCGTCATGATGCTGATGTCGTCCACCATCAGCACAGTATTTTTAAACCACAGCCGGGCCGGCACCACTTCGCAGATGTCCCCGATGGTTTCCCCGGCCATTAAACTGCGGGCAAAAGCGATGGTGAGAAGGCCGATGAGCAGGGCGGCCGGCGCTTTGCCCAGTTGAAAGGCGGTGCTGGTTAAAAGAGAGGTGAGCATGACCAGGTAGTTTCGGGCCTCAAAGGTCCTGGCGATCCCCTCGATGTAATCGCTCCCCCTCTTCACCAGTTCTTTTTCATCGAGGTGTTCTAAGGTTTTACGCTCGATGCTCCGGACTTCCCGGAACTGGGTGGCGGCCAGGGCCAGAAAAGTAACGGCGGTGTAATCCGGCTTCAAAATGGCGGGCACGGCCACCGCACCCAGCGCCGCCGCGATAAAGCCCAGGGAAAGATGCGTGACGTAGCCGTGGGGGTAGCCGGGATACTGACGGTAGTCGACGTGCAGCATCACCAGCCGGGCTACGGTGCCCGTCAGCGTCCCGGCAATAATCGTGGGTAAATATTCGTTCATCCCGGATGATCACCTCGGCTCCCCCTTTGGACCGCACCGGCGCGCCGCTTTCTACTTCTATTTCTCTTCCGGATCTTTTTTCCAGGTGATCTTCCTCAACCGCGGCCCCAGGAAATCGGCAAATTCCCGCCCGAAGAAGTACCGCAGGCGGTCCTTCGCTTTGTTCCAGCCTCCTGAACTGATCACCAGAAATGCACCTCCGCCGACGATTGTGATGATGATTATCCAGGCCAGCGCCGTCCAGCCGCCGCCTTGCCGGGCCGTAGGGTCGGTCACGGGCTTGCCGAATTCGGGCGCCCCCGGCCGGCTGGAAGGTCCGGTAATCCCCAGCACCGCCGGAACGGCGTCGGCCAGCTGGGCAATGCCGCGCATCGCCTCGTCTTTCCGATTGGTGTAGGTGCCCGCCTCAATTAAAAGGGCGGTAGGCAACAGATCCTGGTTGTAGTTGCCCTGACCGATAAATATCTCTTTGGCAATTGGCCAGTGCATTTTATTGGCGTAGGCCATCAGCCGCCGGGCAAAGTCCAGGTTGGCTGACATGCGGGGGTTTTCCCTGCCGATCACGAAACGCATTTGGGCAACGTTCTGGTTGGAAATGGTGCGTCTGTAGAACTCAGGATCATCAACCCCGTCGCGGTGTACGTCAAATATGGCGATAGGGTTCTTTTTCAGCAATTGGGCCGCCGTCCGGCGCGACCGGTAGTAAGCATTGTCATCGTGGGGGTCGTGCGGGGTTTTATCGTGCAGAACCCTTGCCCCGTCACGCGAAAGCTGACTCGAATAAGAATCGCCGACCTGAAAGATCCCGCCCCGAAAAGGAATGGACTCCCTGCCGTCCGAAGGCAGGTAGGATTCGTCACTATGCGTGTGGTAAATGGCCACCGGGCGGGCGCCCCGGGCCATTTTGGCCGCCGGCACTTCCATTTGCGAAAAAAGCTCCTGGTAGGCCAGCAAATCCCAGTCCATCCCCAGCAGCCGGGCCACCGCCTCGTCGCCGGTCACCTTCCGGACACGGTAGTGCTTTCCTTCGGCGGTAATCACCTCGTCCCCCGGGCGCACCCGCCGGGAAATCATGGTCACCAGGCCGCCCTGTTCATCTTTGATTGTGCAGGCCTTGCCCACCGCCAGTTCATCCTCAATATTGCGCCAGATGCCGGGCAGGCCGGCGGCAGGCAGGGACCCCCTCGTCGCGCCCCAGTAAATCAGAAGGGACAGCCCGACGGCCAACAGCCCCAGCCCGATGAAAATTCTACTTTTCGCCTTCTTCATCCCGAGCACCTCCCTGTCTTCCGGTTGTTTCCCGGTCCTCCGCAAGCAGCGGTTTGCGCAGGCCTTCCAGCAGTTCTTCCGGCCTTCCCCGGCGCGCCGGCCCGCCCTGCAGGCGCTCGCGCACCTCGCCGACGATCTCTCCAATTAAAACGGCAAAAACTCCCGCCACGACGATGGCGTCAAAAACGCCGGCGCCGCCGATGAGCACGCGGCCGGCGGGGGCCCCCTGAAACAGCAGCCAGAAGTAGTAGCCGACGTCAATCAAAAGCAGCCCCAGGGTGGCGGCGATAAAAGCCGAGCGGCGGGAACGCCCGGCCAGGTAGGCGACAATGCCGGCGACCAGGGGGTAAAGCCAGAGCGCGTCCAGAAATTCAAACCGGCTGCGCGGGTCCCCCGTTTTCACCAGCGAGCCGATCACCACAATGGCCAGGGCCGTGACTACGGATGCCCCCAGCGCCCGGACCCGCTCCCGGCGGGTGCCGGCCTTCATCAGCAGATAAACGGCCAGACCGGCCGGAACAATCGCTCCCCCTACGTTGATGCTGACCGGGTAGCGCCCGCCGGGCACCGGGATGTCGATGAAGCTGCCGATAATCATCGCCGCGATGATCAAAAGCGCAGCGCGGTC
>JBFMEJ010000217.1:0-3738 GCA_040753275.1 Bacillota bacterium | reverse complement strand
TGCGCTCCACCGGGGAAGTAATGGGCATTGACGACAATTTCGGCCTGGCTTTCGCCAAGTCCCAGATGGCGGCCGGGGTTCCGTTGCCGCTGCAAGGAACGGTGCTCCTCACCGTGGCCGACAAGGACAAGGAGGCATTGCCGGCGGTGGCCCGGAGATTTGCGCAGCTGGGATTCAAGCTGCTGGCCACCCGGGGGACGGCCCGCCTGCTGGCCGATCACGGTCTCACCGTGAAGAGGGTCAAAAAAATGGGCGAAGGCCGGCCCAATATCGTGGACCACATTAAAAACGGGGAGATTGACCTGATCATCAATACTCCCCTCGGGAAAGGGCCGAAATACGACGAGTACCACCTGCGCCGGCAGGCCATTATCAGCAACGTCCCGATCATCACCACCATCCGGGGCGCCCAGGCAGCCCTGGAGGGAATCGCCAAAATGCGCGGCGGCCTGCGGGTAAAATCGCTCCAGGAATACCACCGGGGATAAGTAACTTTGACCCATCCCTGATCCGTGAGTCCAATACCCGCATCTGCTGCAAATGGACAGGTCGATAAACCGCAAGCAACCAACACCGGTCAGCTCAGTCTTCCCGAGACAAACTCGGATAACGCCACGCCCGTTTTCGGTGCTGGCCGGAAGCGTTAATCGGAAGGCTTGATTTTTGTTAACTGTATTTTTTGGCTTCGTCCAAAATCATTTGAACGAGTTTTTTACTGAGGCGAAAACCAATTATCCGCCAGGCATCTAAAATTTCATAAACTTCTTTTACAGAAAGAAGATTCCTCCTCAGACTCAACATTATAACTCCTACGGAACCACTGATTTTAAAACCTGCTGAAACAGCAACCTTTCTTGCAAATAGATCATCTATCAGGGTAAGATCCGCTTCCATTTTTTGTGCAAGCAATAAACAGTGGGCTTCCCCGCTTGTCGGGTCCAAAGGCAGAAGAGTATCTTCTTCTGAAAAAGGACAAACTTTTAACCAACCGTTCTCTACTGCCTTGACCACTTCAGAATATCCAGGTCTGCCAACACTTAATTCCGCTAAAACCCTCTGTGAAACAAAAACGACCTTCCACAACTTATGTAGAAGGTCGAGCCTTTCCGCTGCCCCTAAAGCAATCAGTACCGAGGTATCAGCGATAACTATCATAGTTCGTCCAGCTCTCTTAAGGTTTTTAGATCCTCTTCAAGGTGTTCCTCGGTATACATTGGACCCAAACCTAACTTTCCAACCAGATCAAGGAAGTCGCTGTAAGACATGTCTGCCAATGCTGCTGCACTTCCCATGCTCAATTTTCCTTCGGCATATAATCCTATTGCCAAATACCTTCTTACTTCCCGTGTTACGTTTTGTTTCTGTTGGGCTATTACAGATAAAAACCGGTCCGGCAAATTTACTGTTAATGATGCCATATTAGTCACCCCTGCAACCATTATACCACATACCTTTCCTTAGTAAATAAAAAATAAGCCGGTGCCCATGCCGGGGCGCGCAGAAAATAAAAAGTGACATTACCTTAAAGGTATTTTCTAATCTCCTGCACTACCTCCGCCAAAGAAGGAGTCCCCGCAAACCAGGGGCGGCCGGTAACTTCGTTGGCGTAGGCGCAGTAGAGCTGGGAAATCAGTTCCTTTAAGCGCGGCGGCAGCGGCGAGGGAGATTGTTTAACCAGCTCTTTCCATTTAATTTTATCCTTCTTTTTAGCCGCTTCAACCTCCCGGTACCAGGCCGTTTCCTTGTAAAAAATCCTGGCCGCTTCCTTGCTCACCGGGATCCCCTGAAAAGTAAAGCGGCATTCGTCCAGCGTGCCCAAAGCATCGACGACCAACAGGTTGCGATCCCCGTCGAAACCGAACTCCACTTTTCCGTCCTCGTTAACCAGCCCGGCCCGGCTGGCCTCCGCCGCGATCAGCCCGCCGATCGTCAGCGCGGCCCGTTTAATTTCGGCAACCTCCCCTTCGGTCAGTCCGGCCAGCTCTTTTGCCTCCGCCCAGCTAAGGTAACGGTCGCTGGCCTCCAGCTTCGTGGAAACGTCCAGCAGGGGCATCTCCAGAACCTGGCCCGGCACGGGCCTTTCCGCCAGACCAAGGTCTTCCGGCTTTAAGCTGCCTTCCTGAATCCGCCGGAAAACGCTGGAACCAGGCGGCAGAGCGTTACGGTAGATTACCTCCAGGGGAATCAGGAAATTTCCTTTCCTTTCCCGGTAGACCGAATAGTCGTAGCCGTCTTCTTTCACCGCTGGCTCGATTACCCGGAGCAGTCCAACCTCCATGACGGCAGCCGGCCCCGCCAGTTCCGCCAGCCTTTTTACCGCGCCGTCCTCCACCAGCCCCCGGTAGTGGGTCCTGATCCCTTTCTCCTCCAGGCGCTCAAAAAAATAGGCGCTGACCAGGCACAAGGAAGCCCCTTTACGGGGAATGTGGTCAGGCATTTCTCCCCAGTCAAAAACCGAGTAGCGGTCCGAAAAGGAAAACCGCCCCACACCGCCCTCCTCTTCTGTGGGCGGCACAAGCACCTGCAAATCTTTTACGCTGCCCAAAATAAATCTCTCCTATCCTCTCTGATTACAAAAATCCTTACTTCCCAGGCGACGAAAAATTGGTCGGGTTCTAGCCGGGCCGCGACCACTCCGGGCGGGAAATGTCCAGCGACTCGAAAACGGGCTTCGCCCGGCAACACTCCAAGATCAATTTTTCCACCTTCTGGCTGGCTGCCGGGCAGCAGCCAAAGGGCGCCTGCCGCCGTGCTTGCGTTTACCTCTGTGTACGTGCACGAAGGCACCCTTCGTTGTTCAAGTATGCCCTATTTTCACCCTCTTCCGGAACCAGCGGTGAATCTCATCCAGGGCCGGCGGCGAAACATAAAAATCTTGCTACTGCTCTTGTTCCAAGGCAGGAGCTTCCGGCGGAGCTCCGCCTGGAGCGTTCACCGGCACCGGCTTCCTTTCTTCTTCGCGCAACCTTTCCTGCGCCCTGTTCAGCAACTCTTTTTCGTTCGCGCCGTCTTCAAGATAAACTGCCTGACCAAAGCGCCACCCCTTTTCCGGCACCCACTCCCTGAACTTTTTGACGACCGTATGCGAACCCTTCGCACCCGTTAAAGGGAGTACCAGGGCTACCAGGTGATCATTGAAAACCACCACTTCGTCTATTTCCCTCAGCCTTCTGCGCAAACGCCTGCTTATTTCAGCCATGCTTAATTTGCCGGCCTTTCTTTGCGCGAGAACCAGGGTAAACTTTGTATTGCCTCTCTTGGCACGGTTGAGTTCCTTCCGGAGAACCCTTTTTAAAACTTCCTGCGGTTCCTCTTCACTGCGGCCAATGAGTTTATCCACCCGCTGAAGGAGCTGCCCGGAGGTAAAAGGTTTGCAGAGGTACTCCACGGCCCCCAGTTGGATGGCCTGTTTGACTGTGGATTCCTTTGCGTCGGCAGTCAGGATCATCACCGGAACGTACCGGTAGCCGGGGATTTTCTTGATCTTTTCAATGGTCACCAGGCCGTCGATTCCCGGCAGGTGAATGTCGACGATAACGAGGTCGAACGGATCGAGGCTTTCTTTTGCCTTCACCAGCGCCTCTTCTCCACTGATCGCCTCTTTTACTGCGTACCCCTTGTTTTCCAGCAGCCTTTTCGAAGAGAACCTGGTGAGGGTCGAATCTTCCACCAAAAGGATGGACTTTTTTCCGTATCCCAAAGAGACCGTCCCCCAGTTCAAAAAATATGTATATTCCC
>JBFMEJ010000216.1:0-3739 GCA_040753275.1 Bacillota bacterium | reverse complement strand
ACCAGGCCGATTGCCGGCACCCGCCCGCGGGGCGGGACAAAGGAGGAAGATGAGCGGCTGGCCCGGGAATTGCAGGCCGACCCCAAGGAAAGGGCCGAGCACGTCATGCTGGTTGACCTGGGACGGAATGATCTGGGGCGGGTCTGCGCGGCCGGAAGCGTTGAAGTTCCGCAGTTTTTAACGGTAGAAAAGTATTCCCACGTCATGCACCTGGTGTCTTCCGTCAAGGGCCGCCTGGCGCCCGGCGGGACGGCTTTTGACGCCTTGAAAGCCTGTTTTCCGGCAGGAACCGTCTCCGGCGCGCCAAAGGTGCGGGCCATGGAAATTATTGCCGAACTCGAACCGACCGCGCGCGGCCCTTATGCGGGGGCCATCGGCTATATCGGCTTTAACGGCAACCTGGACACGGCCATCACGATCCGGACCGTGCTTTTTTCCCGGGGCAGCGCGTACGTCCAGGCCGGCGCGGGGATCGTCGCTGATTCCGACCCGGCCAGAGAATACGCGGAGACGGTGAAGAAAGCGCAGGCTTTGCTGGAAACCCTGGAAAGAATGCAAGATCGTCATGAGCAACTACCCTAAATTTGCCCTCAGTGAACACAGAGTTGCCCATGAGAACGTTCGTTCTCGCCATTAATGATGAAAACGAGGCTGGAATTAGTCCAGGCGAGCGACATATGCGAAGGGTCGGGAACCAGACACAGCGCAGCCGCGGCAAGCGAACCGGCAGCGCAATTGAGAAGTGGGATGTGAGAAGTTGGAAGTTGGAAGTTGGAAATTGATAATCTCACTTCTAACTTCCCACCTCTCACTTCTCAATTGGTCGACCCGGAGCATCGGAGCGAGCCGGACAATTCCAGCCCGATTCCCTAATCCCTGTCTTCAAAGGGGGGGTGTTCAGTTGCTGGCCATGATCGATAACTACGACTCCTTTACTTACAACCTGGTTCAATACCTGGGCCGGCTGGACGCGGAGGTGCGGGTCTGGCGCAACGACCAGATCAGCGTGCCGGAACTGCTGGCGCTCAATCCTGCCCGGGTGGTGATTTCCCCGGGGCCGGGGACGCCGGACAGAGCGGGGATCACCCTGGAGGCCGTCCGGCGGCTGGCCGGCTGCGTCCCGATCCTGGGCGTTTGTTTGGGCCACCAGGCCATCGGCCGGTGTTTCGGCGGCCGGATCGTCCAGGCCGCCCGCCTGATGCACGGCAAAACCTCGTTGATCTATCACGACGGCCGCGGGATTTTTCGGGGGATTCCCTCTCCTTTTACCGCCGCCCGCTATCATTCGTTAATTGTGGAGAAGGAAAGTTTGCCTTCCTGCCTGGCGGTCTCGGCCTGGACGGCGGAAGGGGAAATCATGGGTTTGCGCCACCGGGAGTTCGCCGTGGAGGGGGTCCAGTTTCACCCGGAATCAATTTTAACGGAACACGGTTTGCAGTTGCTCCGGAACTTTCTCGCTTACCAAAGCGGCAGATGGTGAAAAGGGGAAAGGAGGAAAAGTTTATGCAGCACGATCCGGAAATAATCAAGCAGGCCATTGCCCGGGTGGTCGGCGGCGGCGATTTATCAGAAACGGAGGCCGAACAGGCGATGGAATTGATCATGGAAGGCCAGGCCAGTCCGGCCCAAATCGCCGCTTTGCTCACCGCCCTGCGTTTAAAAGGGGAAACGGTGGAGGAAATTACCGGTTTTGCCCGGGTGATGCGCCGCAAGGCCATTCCCATCCGCTCCCGGCAGCCCCTGGTGGTGGATACCTGCGGAACGGGCGGGGACGGCGCCCACACTTTTAATATTTCCACCACTGTTGCCTTCGTCGTAGCCGGGGTGGGAGTCCCGGTGGCCAAACACGGGAACCGCTCCGTTTCCAGCCGGTGCGGCTCGGCGGACTTGCTGGAAGCCTTGCAGGTGCGCGTGGATCTGGAGCCGGAACAGGTGGAGGCCTGTCTGGAGGAATTGGGGATTGCCTTTTTATTTGCCCCCGTTTTGCACGGGGCGATGCGGTACGCCGCCGGCCCCCGGCGGGAAATCGGAATCCGCACCGTTTTCAACATCCTGGGTCCGCTGACCAATCCGGCGGGCGCGGGCGCCCAGGTGGTGGGAGTTTACAGCGCCGGATTGACGGAGAAGCTGGGGGCGGTGCTGTTGCGGCTGGGAACGCACCGTTCCTTCGTGGTGCACGGAGAAGGCGGCCTGGACGAAATCTCTTTGTCCGGTCCGGCCGACGTCTGCGAGGTTTGCCGGGGAGAAGTCCGGAATTACCGCGTGGACCCGGCGGATTACGGCTTCCCGAGAGTGCCGGTTGACGCCTTAAAAGGCGGCCTCCCGAAAGAAAACGCGGCCATTACGCTGGAGATCTTAAAAGGCGCCCGCGGACCGCGGCGGGACGCCGTTTTAATCAACGCCGCCTTTGCCTTTCTGGCCGCCGGGGCCGCCGGCAGCGTGGCGGAAGGCCTGGAAAAGGCGGCGCAGAGCATTGACGAAGGTTTGGCCCTGGCAAAACTGGAGCAGTTAAGGGAGTTTACCAAAAGGGCGAAAAAGCTGGTGGCCGCGCTGTGATCCTGGACGAAATCATCTTCTGGAAGCGGCGGGAAGTGGCCCGCCGAAAAGAGTTGTTTCCCCTTGCCGATCTAGAGCGGCGGCTGGCCCAAATGCCGCCCTGCCGGCCGCTGGCCGAAGCCATCCGGCGGGAAAAGGGAATTGCTTTGATCGCCGAAATCAAGCGCGCCTCTCCTTCCAAAGGGGTGATCAGGCAAGCGCCGTTCGATCCGGCGGAGTTCGCCCGCGTGTACACGGAGGCGGGCGCGGCGGCAATTTCCGTGGTGACGGAAGAAAAATTTTTCGGCGGCCGGCTTGAATTTTTACCGGCGGTGCGGCAAGCAACCACCCTGCCCGTGTTGCGGAAGGATTTCCTGATCGATCCGTACCAGCTCTTTGAGAGCCGTTTTTGCGGCAGCGACGCCGTTCTGCTGATCGCGGCTGTTTTAAGCGACCGCGAGCTGGCGGCATACCAGCGGCTGGCCGCCGAACTGGGTTTAGGCTGCCTGGTCGAAGTGCATACCCGGGAGGAATTAACGCGCGCCCTGGATTCGGGTGCAGCGATCATCGGGATCAACAACCGCGATTTGCGTACCTTTCAAACCGACTTGAACACCACCTTTTCTCTCTGCCGGTACATTACCGACCGGCGGATCGCGGTGGTCAGCGAAAGCGGCATCAGCAGCCGCGCCCAGATGCTGGCGCTGCAGGAGCGCGGGGTAGACGGCGTCCTGGTCGGTGAAGCCCTGATGCGCAGCCCGGACGTTGCCGGAAAGGTCAGGGAGTTGCTGGGGATGGAGAGGGAAACACCACCATGGTCTGGGTGAAGATTTGCGGTATTCGGGACCTGGAAACTGCTCTTTTTGCCGCCCGCGCCGGCGCCGACGCGCTGGGGTTCGTTTTTGCCCCCGGCCGGCGGCAAGTCGCCCCGGTGCAGGCGAAAGCGATTATCCGGGCTTTGCTCCCGGGGATTGTGAAGATCGGCGTGTTTGTCGACGCGCCCCTGCATGAGGTGCAGGAAATCGCCCGTTTTTGCGGACTGGACGCCGTCCAGCTCCATGGTTCGGAATCGCCCCGGTATTGCCGCCTGGCCGGCCTGCCGGTAATTAAGGCTTTTCGCGTGGGAGCAGGGGACCTGGCAGGAGCGGTGGGCAGTTACGACGTTGCGGCCATTTTGCTGGATACCTACGTACCCGGGCGGGCG
>JBFMEJ010000215.1:0-3748 GCA_040753275.1 Bacillota bacterium | reverse complement strand
CTACGACTGGCCGGGGAACATCCGGGAACTGAAAAACGTCTGCGAGCGCGCGGTGCTCATGTCCACCGGGCCGGTGCTGGGCGTGGAAGTGCTGCCGCTGACGCTGAGGAAAAAGTCCCGGCGGCTCAGCTGGCTGGACGAAATCCCCGGCGGCTCGCTGAAGGAAATCGTGCAGGAAGTGGAGCGGGAGATTATTCTGCGCGCCTTGGAAGAACACAACTGGAACCGCTCGGCCGCCGCCCAGGCGCTGAAGATGAACCGCAGTTCGTTTTACGCCAAGCTGAAGGAGCTGGGAATTATGGACTGAGATGAAAATGAGGCACAAAGGAATGAAAAAGCCAGCGGGCGGGAGCAAATAAGAGGCTTAACGTAACCAGAATTTTTTACTTTGTGCCTTTGTGCCTGTTGCCTTTTTGTGAATTTTCAGGAGGGTTGCTACATGCCCGTTACCAGGCTTGTGCGCGACATTATGGTGCCGATCGCGGAATACCCCGTGGTGGATGAAGACGCCACAATCATGGAAGCGATCAAAACCCTGCGGGAGTCCTTCCACCAGAAAGACGGCACCTGGTACGGCTTTCAATCCCTGATGGTGTTAAACAAAAAAGGTGAGCTGGTCGGCCTTTTAACCCTGAAAAGTTTTCTCGTCGCCCTGCAGATGCGCGATTTTCTAGAGCACATGCTGAAAAGGGACCCTACCGGCCTTTTTTTCACCCCGCACCTTTTCGACGATTTCAACGTGCGGAAAATCATGCGCCCTTTAGAATTGATTACCATCCAGGAAGATGCCACCGTCCTGGAGGCTCTTTTAGTGATCGTCAAAAAGAACATCAACTCTCTGCCGGTCCTCGCCGGCACGAAACCGGTAGGCATGGTGCGAACCATCGACCTGTTCTGGTTTGTCGGAGAGCTTTTGGAATAGGGGGTGCCCCAGATGACGGAAGAAAAAAATACGGCGGAAGAGATCATGGTTCCGCTTGACGACTACAACACAATCAGTGAAAATGCAACCATTTACGAAGCGATTCGCGTGCTCCGGGAATCCTTCCACCGGGACGGACGCGCCTGGCACGGCCACCGCAGCGTCATCGCCAAAAACGAAGCCGGCGAACCCACCGGAATCCTCACCCTGGGGAGCATCCTGCGGGCGGCCGGCCTGCGGGAGCTTTACATCGATGACCCGTATTTAAAATCGGTTTCCTGGGGCTGGTACTACATCAAAAAACTCCAGGAGGGCGCCTTGCGCGTGCGGGACATCATGCAGCCGCTGGGCCTGGCCGTGGCGCGCGCCAACGACACCCTGACCGACATCGCGAAAACGATGCTGAGATTCAATGTGAATTCCCTGCCGGTGGTGAAAAAAGGACAGGTCATCGGAATCGTTCGCTCAATTGATATCTTTACGGCCATGGACAGGTATTTTTCCTGAAGACTCTTTTTACTTCAGCCCCAGGGCCCTGTAAGCCGCCTCGTCCACGGCATTGTCGCGCGGCAGGCCGTGCCGCCGGCGAAATTCGTAGATGCTCTCCTCCATGTCCCAGCGCCAGGTGCCGTCGATTTTCCCCCTGAACAGGCCCAGGCGCGTCAACACCCGCTGCACTTCCATGACGTCCGAACCGCAGAAATCCCGCCGCAGCACCCGGTAGGCCGGTTCCCGGTAGGTAAAGGGATTGCCCACGATGATTACGGGCGTACCCACCGGAACCAGGGGGTAGAGTTCCTCTACATCACGGTTGTGCATGCGGATGCAGCCGTGGCTGGCGTAACTGCCGATGGCCCAGGGCTTATTTGTCCCGTGGATGCCGTACAACCCCCACGGCACGTTTAATTCCAGCCACCGGCTGCCGAAGCCGCTCCCCCAGTGCATGGCCTTGCGCACGATCCGGAAATTGCCCAGCGGAGTCGGTGTCTCGTACCTGCCCAGGGCTACCTGGTACGTCTTCAAAGGGCGGCTGTTGGACAAAACAGTCAGGCGGCAGCGGGTGGTATCGATAATCACGCCCACCTCGCCGGCTGTATTTACTTCGGTTTCGTAGCAGTAGGGATGAATTTGCTCCACGCCCCGCCCCTCCCCGCACGGACATTCCGCTCCGTAAACCGGCCGCCCCGCCGGGAGAAGAAAAAGAAAAGCGGCGAGGACCGCGTAAAAAAATAATCTCGGCAACTGTCCCATTACCTGGTCGCCTGCCGGGAGAACTTTTTCACGAGGGCAAACTTTTGATTAAACTTCCGGTTAATGGCCGGCACGGACAGGTTGACCCCAACCACGCCCCCCACCAGTCCGTCCAGGGTAGAAAGGCCCAGGCGCCCGGCCAGGTCCAGGCTGCCAAACAGCTCAAGTTCGCCAAGGAAAGCCAGCAGCAGGAAAATTAAGCCGTAGCAAAAACCGACCAGTCCGCCATGAAACCAGCCTGAATTTTTTGCCGCCGCCCCGGCCGCCAGGCCGCCGGCAAAAACGCCCAGCAGGGCGCCGCTCCCCAGCAAAGCAGGAAAGTAGTAGGTTTTTGCCGGGGAAAGCATGGCCCACAAAGCCAGTGCAAAACAAATGCTCAAGCTGATTCCCAGCGCCCAGGCCAGCCCCTGAAAAATCGCATTCACTTTTAAGTGCCGGGACTGGTTCCAGGACAGAAAAGTAAACCCTTTAATCATAACCATCCCCTCCTGGTGGACAACCTTTGTTTAATTTTATGCCGGATCCAATGGAAATATGATCACCGGCCAATCCCCGGAATGAAAATTAAACGAAAATAATATATTGGATTAAGGGAGGGAATGGTAATATGAAGCAGAGATCCTGGTTGTTGCCTGTGTTGCTAATTTTAGGTTTCAGCCTGGCTTTTTCTTTTTACATGAAAAAATGGGAGGGACAAATTAAAAAGCCAGCCACCGTGAAAATTGTTCAAG
Organism: Bacillota bacterium; assembly: GCA_040753275.1. Taxonomy (GTDB): domain Bacteria; phylum Bacillota; class Desulfotomaculia; order Desulfotomaculales; family Nap2-2B; genus JAIMBK01. The sequence continues at coordinate 844 of JBFMEJ010000215.1, read as the reverse complement.
ATAAACATTCTCTTTTGTATCTGCCCCAATACGTTGCCCTCTGGAATGGCTTTTTTAAGGAAGAAAAACTAAATGTAGAAATCACCACGGTCGCTTCGGAAAACGTCCTGCTGCACGCGTTAAAATCGGGAAGAGGGGATATTCTATTAACCGGTCTTGAACAGGCGATTTACGCCCGGACGGATCACCAGGAAAAACTGGTCGCCTTCGGCGCCCTGACCAAAAGAGAACAAACCTTTCTGGTGGCCAGAAAACAGGAAAAAACACAAGAGAAAACCTTTGCGTGGACCGATTTGAAAGATAAAACGGTGATTACCGGCCCGCCGGGAAGCAGGGAAACCGTGGTTTTCAAAGGAGTGCTCGCCAAATACGGGCTGACTCCCAACCGGCAGGTCACTCTTTATCCAAACATCCCCGCCTCCTTGCAGATCGGCGCCTTTAAAGCCGGCACCGGGGATTACATCTTGCTGGCCGGACCGCACGCCGCCGCCATAGAAAAAAACGGCCTGGGGAGAATAGTGGCCTCGCTGGGGGAAGAAAGCGGGGATTTGCCGGTATTGGTTTACCTGGCGCCGGAGGAATACTTAAAAGCCCATCCCGACATCCTCCAGCGCTTGATCAACGCCGTCTACAAAGCTCAGCTCTGGCTGACGCACCACGATGCGGCCGCCATCTGCCAGTTGATTGAACAGCACTCCCCGCCGAAAGACAAAGAAGACGTTAAAATGGAAATCGAAAAATCCAAGGCGCTTCACCTCTGGGCGGAAAGTCCGGTCATCACCCGGGATAAATACGAACAATTCCTGGGCCTTTTCCTGGACGCCAAAGAAATCCTGGGGCCGGT
>JBFMEJ010000214.1:0-3755 GCA_040753275.1 Bacillota bacterium | reverse complement strand
CGGGTCATCCCATTTCCCCGGGGTTTTTTCTCCGGATTTATTTTTTGACTTTTGATAATTTTTAGGGATGGTAGACAACCAGTAAATTTGTTAAAATGTTAGCAACATCAATCGGAGGTGAATTGTTTGCAATGAAAACGGCGCAGGAGTACGTGGAGAGTATGCGGGCTTTTAACCCCCGGATTTTTTTAGGCGGCAAGCAGGTCAAGCTGCTGGAAAACCCGACTACGCTGACGGTGGTGAAGGCCAACGCCCGGGTTTACGAACTGGCGCAGGATCCCGCCTACCGGGAAATCATGACCGCCGTGTCCCCTTACACCGGCGGGCGGATCAGCCGTTGCCTGCACATCGCGCAGAGCGTTGCCGACCTTGAGAAGCGTGCCGAAATGGCCCTGCTGACCAGCCAGATGCTGGGTACGTGCAATTACCGGTGCGTCGGCGCGGATGCCTTAAACGCCCTGGCCGGCGTGACCTGGGAGATGGACCGCAACCTGGGCACGGATTACCACCAGCGTTTTGTTGCCTACCTGAAGCACCTGCAGGAAAACGACCTGGCCTGCAGCGGGGCCGTCACCGATCCCAAGGGTGACCGGAGCAAAAGGCCGGGACAGCAGAGCGACCCCGACGTTTACGTGCACGTGGCCGAAAAAAAAGCCGACGGGATCGTCGTGCGCGGGGCGAAGGTGAGTCAGAGCGGGGCCATCGGCGCCCACGAAACGGTGGTCATCCCCACCATGGGCATGCGCGAGGGAGAGGAAGCTTTTGCCGTGGCCTTTGCCGTCCCCAACGGTGCGCCGGGAATCACCTACATTTCCCAGTACACCCCCTTTACCGCCGAGCGGGAAGCGGTTTCGGACATCCGTTACCTGGGCAACCCGGAGTACGGCCAGCGGGAAACCTGCATCATGGTTTTCGACAACGTTTTCGTTCCCTGGGAGAGGGTCTTCATGTGCGGCGAAACCAAATACTCCGGCCGGTTGATCGCCCGCTTCGCCAAAACGCACCGGATGAACTGCGGCGGCGCCTGCAAGGTGGGTTTCATCGATTTGATCATCGGTGCGGCGCAGCTGGCCGCGGAATATTCGGGCGTGCAAAAGGCTCCGCACATTGTCGAAAAAATTACGGACATGATCCGGATCAGCGAAACCTCCCGCGCCTGCACCGTTGCCGCCGCCCTCAAAGGATCGGAAGAGCCGGCCGGCTCCGGCTTTTACATGCCGAACGACATTTTCGGCAACGTGGCCAAGCTCACCGTGGCGGACGGCTTCTGGGAAGTGATGAAATGGGTGGGCGACATCGCCGGCGGGATGGCGGTGACCATGCCTTCGGAAGAGGAACTGAACAACCCCGAGTCCGGCCCCTACGTGCGCAAGTTCATGAGCGCTTCCGCCCCGGCGGAGCTGCGGCTGCGCCTGGCCAAGTTCGTCCAGAACTGGTGCGCGGGCCTGCACGGGGCGGGCACCTGGCACGGCGCCGGCTCCCCCCAGGCGCAAAAAATGGTCCTCTACGCGCTGACCGACCTGGAGGAGAAAAAGAAGCTGGCGAAAAACCTGGCGGGGATCAAAGATTAACTTTTTATCCTGGCGCCGCAATTGCCAGGCTAAATTTTTTGTGAACAGGCTAAGGAAAATTTCTTGACTTTGAAACTGTGCCGGGATATAATTAATCCTGCGAGCGGGTGTAGCTCAATGGTAGAGCATCAGCTTCCCAAGCTGAGGGCTGAGGGTTCGATCCCCTTCACCCGCTCCAGTTTTTTTCTGGAAAAACGCGGCCTCTCGTATAATTGAGAGGCCGTTTTGTTAACAAGCTTCAAGAAAGGCGATGATTGAGGTGAAATACCTCGCGGTAATCGAAAAAGGGTCTGATAACTATTCGGCCTATCTGCCCGACGTGCCGGGTTGTGTGGCCACGGGTCAAAACGTTGAGGAAACTTTGCAACGGTTGGCCGAGGCATTGGAAATGCATTTGGCCGGGTTGAAGGAAGATGGTTTCCCTTTGCCCGCTCCGACTACGGTAGCTGGATATATCGAATTACATCCCCGCCAGACAGCCGGGTAGGTTTTACGACAACCGTTCCGCAGTTTTTCCCGCTAAACGGCGGGTTTTTGTTTTGCCTGGAGGAGTACCGTACAAGCAGGGCAAAGCAAGCCTGGCTGCCCCAAGGGGACAGGTGCTTGCCCGTCCGGTTTTGGAGCTGGATTATCTCCCTCGCGTATTGACCAGCACGACCCCCGCCAGCGCAATCGCGCCCCCCGCCAGGGAAAGGGGGGCCGGCAGTTCACCCAGCCAGACCAGGGCGATCAAAATGGCCAGGACGGGCGCGAGGTACAGAAAACTGGCCGCAACGGAAGCCGGGGCCCGCGCCAGCGCGTAGGTCCAGGTTGCGTAGGCGAGCGCGGCAGGGAAGACCCCCAGGTAGACGACGGCTAGGGTGGCGTTTGGCGGGGCCGTCCGGATTTCCTCACCCAGGCCCGGGAAGAAAACCAGCAAAAAAAGCGTTCCGGCCCAGATGATATAGGCGGTGAGCTGGAAAGCGCTGTATTTTTTCAGGTAGGGCTTTTGAAAAACGAAGTACAGGCTGGTGGCGAAAGCCGCGGCAAGAATCAGGAAGGCGTCCGGATTGAACTGCATTTCCCGGTCTTCCCCCAGGGCAATCAGGGCCGCGCCGGCAAAACTGACGACGATCCCCGCCCAGCCCCAGATTTTCAGCCGCTCGCCCAGGAAAAACGCGGCCAAAAGGGCGGTGAAGACCGGACCCGCGGCGATCAACAGACTCGCCGCCCCCGCCGTTACGGTGACTTCCCCGTAAGAAAGCGCCACGTGGTAAAAGGTAATCCCCACAAAGCCCAGAAGGAAAATGGCCGGAAGGTCCCGCGCCTGCGGCAGGCGCATCCGCACCACGGCGGCGTACCCGGCCAAAACCGCCGAAGCCACCAGGAAACGAAAAAGGGCGAGGTGGCCGGGGGTATAGGCGGTCAGGCCGGCCCGGATGCCGGCGTACGCCGAGGACCAAAAAAAGATGGTTACCCCCAGGGCGGCCAGCGTCCGGGCATCGATTTTTTGCTTTTTTGTTTCTATTTGCCCCCTTGTTTCTACTTGTTCCATCTCTTTCCTCTTTCTGGTGAACCGGCCTTCAACTGAAAACTGTTACCATTGTAACGGAGGGTTTGGAGTTAAGTCAAGGAGGTATCATGTGCCTGCATGTGCATCAAAAATATGGGTTTGGCCACGAACGCAAAATTAATCTTTGGCTGCGGGTCGGCACCGGTGATTTTCAAGAAATAATCGGGCGGGGAATCAGCTGATCTGACTATCCCTGGCATGCCCGCAACGTCCGGCCGGATGTTCAAACTGGTGAACAGAATTCCAGGCGGTGTGTTATTCGTCGCCGGTTCCGGCCTGGAACGCCCTGGCTTAAAATAAGTTCAGGATAAACATTGAACGGGCGGCCGCAGGGCATACCAGCCCCCGCTGCTCCCGGCCGGCTCAGGCAGGATCCCGGACCGGGAAAAATTTTGTCGAAAAGGCAGGAATTTAGATAAAATTGTCGAAAAACCTGGTAAACAACTGGAAATAAACCCCCGGGCCATCCGGCAGGCCCCGGGAAAAGGACGGTCCTCATGTTCCAAAAAACCAAAAATACGATTGAGAAGATTAGAAGGCCTCTTTACTCCCTGCAAGCGGCCGGAACAAACGTACGGCGGGGGGGGGGGGGGGGGGGTTTTAAAATAAAAATTTGGTAAAAAAAACCGTGG
>JBFMEJ010000213.1:0-3759 GCA_040753275.1 Bacillota bacterium | reverse complement strand
TTTTAAGCCCTCTTTGAAAATGACCTCGCCCGGCATGCCTAAAATTTTTTCGGCTTCCAGCAGAACGTGATCGAACACGGCGAAAACCACCCCCGGAAGTATTATACCCCGGAGATAAACCGTCTTGCCAGCATTTTCGGCCACAAAAATCCTCCTTTCTTTGCGTATTCAAAAGGCCGGAAAACCACCGCAGGTCTTCCGGCCTCTCTTCGCTGTTTAAAACGCTTTCCTAAATGCTCTCCCCCGTGTGTCTATTTACCCACTCGTCTAAGTCCATGGCAAGGTCGTCAAAGGACCTTTCGAACGGGTACCCGTCCTTTAGCTCCCGCCATTCCTCTTCGCTCGTTACGTTGAGCAGGTCAAAAAACGCCTTCCGGAGGTTTGTCAGCGCCATTTTGGTCAATTCGCTGATCATGGCAAACACCCAACCTTCTTTTTTGTTTTTTTACGCCCGGCCCTCCTGCTCCCTCCGGATGGCTTCCGCCACCCAGGAGCGGATCAGGGTCTGGTAGGGAATGTCCTTTTTCCGGGCAATCTCTTTGGCCGCTTCGATCTGGGACACCCGCAGGCGCAGGGTCACCCGTTTGGTCTGCGCCCGCTCCCGGATTTTTGCGGCCAGTTCGGGGTCAAGCTCTATTTCTACCGATTCATCGCTTTCAAGGTAATCCAGGGAGTTGTGCGTATCCCAGAATTCGGCCTCTTCTCTTTCGCTTTTAAACTCCGGAAGTTCTTTCGCCACGTTAATTTCGCCTCCTCTGCAGGTAATAACGGCGTTCCCACCTATTCATGTCCCTGGCGGTGACGACGCGGGCAACTCCGCCGGGCTTGAGGTGGAAAATCACCGTTAAGTAACGGCCCTCTTCCGTCTGGCCGTAGGCGGCGAACCTCCCGCCCCGGACCCTGCGAATCACCGGACGACTGGAAAAGACTTCTTCCACCTCTTCAGGGGAAAACCCGTGCCTTTCTTCAATGTGCCCGGTATTCCATTTATCCCACTCAAACCGGTTTACCTTCACCGCCAACACCTGCTTTCATTTTAAACCCGGATTGTTGCTGCTGTCAATACATTACGCAGCCTTCTCGTTCCTTTCTTCCGCCGCGCCCAAAATGACCTCCAGCACCTTCTCCACGTCGGAAAGGACGCCCATTACGGCCTTCAGGGCCTGCTGATCGTCTTGGCTGGCATACGCCTTGACGTACTGCCACCCGTGCCAGATGTAACCCTTGAAACCGTACATCTCGCACAAGGTGGCGGCTACCACTTCCGCAACGATCTCTTGATCAGCGTGCTGGCCGCCTTTCAGTCCACCTGGTTTTATGGTGTGGTGGACGGCGTGGGCCAACTCGTGGAAGAAGGTGGAGGCATCGTGTGTGTTCAGGACAATTTCCCTTTTGGCAGGGTTAAAGTAACCATAGTACCCGCCAATAAAGGGCTTATACTGAACACTCCCCACGAAGCGCCAGGCCACGTCGAAAAGCGGCGGCGGTTCCGGCGGGTCGTACTCCGGCAGGGGTCTGCCCTCAGTGTCCTCATAGTGGAACACCGGAACGCTCCGGAAGCCGGTAAGGACCGTGCGCTCTTCTTCGATCACCCGGATTTCTCCGGTGTCCGGGTCGGTTTCCGTCCGCCGGACAACTTTCTTTTTAGTCAAGGGCGCAAGGATATAGATCGCCTTCGCCCCTTTCTTGACGTACCGCCCGACCTCCTGCCACTGGTTAAACCCCCGGGCGTCCTCTGTGCCGGAGGCCAGCATGAGCAGCCGGTTACCCAAACTCCACTTATCGGAGGGCTTTGCCGCGTGCCCGGTTTTGGCCGTGATCACCGTCCGGGCAACCGCTTGCGGCAGGTCGCCGGTCTCAAACATCCGGAGTAAACGGTTCAATGATTCTTTCGCTTTTTCAGTAATTGTCATGAAATGCGGGGCGGGCCCTTTCGGCCCGCCCCATTCCCTCCTTTCATGTTTTGGAATGGGTGGGCCGGAAAGGCCCCATCTTATTTCATAAAACGCCGTTTGTACTCTTGCGCGGCAGGAGTGTTAAACCTATTCGGGTTTTCCCGGATTTCGGCCTTAAAAGTACGCCGGTTAGCCGGGGCAAACCCGAATTTCTGCAAACACTCGGCGCGCAAAAGAGAGAACAAACGATCTTCTTCTCGTCTGGCACATTCCTTAAAACTGGTTAGGGTGTTTTTTAACGCGACAACGGCTTTTTCCTGGCCGTGCCGTTGCATATATTCCGCATACCTCTCCCTGATGTCTGTTTCGGTAATATTTTGACCTGCCATTTGAGCATATCTGGCGGATTGTTGAATCATTCTCTCCGTTTGGTTCATAAATTTCGGGACGGACCTTACCCGGCCCGCCCCATTTCCTCCTTTCTGGAAATGGTTTGGGCCAGAAAAGGCCTCAATTAGCGCATCAGCATAATCAACCTTGCATGTACCGCGCACCGGCCGTCCGGGAGCTGTTCCCGCCGACCGATGACTATTGGGCAGATATAATCGCAGACAGCAATAGACGGGGCGATGCAGTACTCGTTTTCGATCCGCGCAACCTGTTCGGTCAGCGCTTTTTCCAACCAGATGCCCAGGGGGCACCTGCTTCCTGAAGGCGTAATGTTCATTATTTTCGGGGCGGGTCCTTCCGGCCCGCCCCATCCCCTCCTTTTTGTTGAATTTGGAATGGTTTGGGCCAGAAGGCCTTGAAACTACGACGCTTTGCTGATTTCGCGCAACGCATCGCGGGCTTCTCTGATCACCCGTTTCAAGTCTCCCACTGTTTCCCGTTTTCCTGGAGTTTTTAACCCTCCGTTGGCGGCCTGGTCGAGAAAAGCGATCACGTCCGTTATGGTGGGAAGTTCCCGGTCGGGAAAATCACGCATAAACATTGCTTGCGGGACGGGCCTTACCCGGCCCGCCCCATTTCCTCCTTTCTGGAAATGGTTTGGGCCGGATGGCCCGATCTTGGGTATTTAATACATGATCACTTTCCTTTTCCTGTGCTTGTGTTCGGCCAGGCAGCGGCGACAGACACCGTATCTCCAGACCGTGCCATCAGGGTCCTTTTCTTCGTAATATCCTTCGGCTGGGTAGCGGCTAAAAGTTTCTTTGTCCCAGCACGAATCGCATCGGTCGGGGAGTTGGGGCGCCTTGCACCAGCGGCCTACCTTCGCGTCTTGGTCTGGATCATAACCTACGATGATGTTGTTGCCGTTGTTGTCTTTGGCAGCTTTGAAGATCAATGGCATTTCGTCTAGTTCCTCCTTTCGTGAAATGGTTTTAATTTACTTCCCGGTTTTGACCTTTAAATGTTCAAGGCAAATCGTGCCGACACGCGGCCACTCACGCACTGCAGGGTTGTGGCACCCCTTATATCCGCATGTCTCCCGCCTTCTAAAATACCCATCCAGCCACCCCCCGCACTCCGGGCAGCGACCAGAAGGATTAGCGCAGAAGCGCTTTCCGCATACGAGGCACCGGACAACCTTGTCGCACAATTTACCCGTCCCGTTTACTCTACCGCAGGCGGGGCAGCAGTTTTTCGCGTACCAATCCGCCGCAAATACGGGAAACTCGGCATAATAAACCCTATCCATTCTTGCGGGGCGAACCTCCCGGCCCGCCCCATTTCCTCCCTTCGTGAGAAATGGTTTGGGCCGGAAGACCCGGTTAGTTTACTTTCTTAACCGCCGCGATTACCAGCTTCATCCCGTGGTTGTCGCGGGCCACGTCCCTTGCTAGTTCTCCCCACGTCAGCCCGG
>JBFMEJ010000212.1:0-3762 GCA_040753275.1 Bacillota bacterium | reverse complement strand
GGATTGAGCTCAAGAAACCGGGTCCCGTGCCCCGCCTGGGGGAACACAACGAGGAAATTCTCGGGTTCTTGGGTTACGGGAAGGAAGAAATAGCAGAGTTGAGGGAAAGCAAAATAATTATTTAAGAAAAAGGAGGGTACATGGCCGGCTTTGCTGGTCAAAAAGGATTATGGACTTTGGTTTTACTGAAGAGCAGGAATTACTGCGGCAATCTGTTAGAAATTTTTTAGAAAAGGAGTGCTCCGATGAATATGTAAGAAAATGTGATGAAGAAGGTCTTTATCCCTACGAATTACAAGAGAAAATGGTTAAAATGGGGCTTTTTGAATCACCTTTTCCGGAAAAGCACGGGGGCACAAACGGCAATGCGCTTGACGTGGTTATCGTGGCTGAGGAATTGGGGCGGAAAAGCTACGATATAGCCGTAAGCTATGGGTTAACCATCTTTGCCGGGCAAAATCTTTTAAAGCACGGCACGGAAGAGCAGAAATCATTTTACCTTCCCAAAATCATTAACGGAGAGATTCGCATGTCCGTATCGATTACAGAACCCGACGCCGGATCTGATGTGTCCGGTATGAAAACATACGCAGTACCGGACGGGGATTACTTTGTGATTAACGGTCAAAAGGTGTTTTCAACGGCCGCCCAGGCAAAAAATAACATCATCATGTTTTACTGTTTAACTGATTTAAATGTTCCTGCGCAAAAGGGGATGAGCGCTTTCCTGGTGGATAACAAGACCCCGGGCCTGGAAATTCGCAGGTTGAATACAATCGGACGCAAGATGCTTGGTACTAATGAACTATTTTGTACCGACGTCCGCGTGCATAAGGACTGCCTCCTGGGAAAGTTAAATGAGGGATGGAATGTCCTGTTGTCCGGATTGGAGTACGAACGTATTTTTGCCTCTGCGGCTTACGTGGGAAATGCTCAAACGGTGGTAGACGAAGCTCTGGCCTATGCCCTTCAGCGCAAGCAGTTTGGCAAAGAAATCGGCAATTTCCAGGCCATTGCCCATATGCTGGCCGACATGCTAACGGAAGTTGACGCGGCGCGCCTGCTGGTTTACCGGGCAGCGTGGTTGCATGCGCAGGGCAAGCCCTGCTTGCGGGAAGTGTCCATGGCCAAGCTGTACGGGTCGGAAACATTTGTAAAAGTTGCCAATATGGGCATGCAAATCATGGGCGGTTACGGATACGTCATGGAATATAACATGCAGCGCTATTTCCGTGATTCTCGCATCACTACCGTCAGCGCCGGGTCTTCGCAGATGCAGCGCAACATCATAGCCAGGAAGATGGGGCTGCGGCCCTAGGCGCTTCCGGAGATTTTAATCCTTTGCATTATGAATTTCCTTTTGCAGAAGCTCAAGGGGTGGGCCGGACCATAGTTCACGGTCAGCTCAAACGTTCCTGGCTGGTGCAAATGCTGACTGACTAGATCGGAAGCGGGGGTTTTTTGAGAAAATTCTCCTGCAACTTCCGTGCTGTTGACTACCCGGTCTTGATGAAGTCTTTGAGCGAGCCGGTTGAAGAAAAGATAACACACTGGTGTAAAGGAAAAGTGACCGCTGAAGGCGTAGAAAAAATGGCGAGCACTACATTGAGTGCGAAATCTGGGTGGAGAATGAAAAGGGCGAGAAAACCACGCCAGGAAAAGCAAAAATTATTCTTACTGCTAGAGGAGGTTGTCTGGATGGGTAAAAGGTTAAAGGGCAGAGGAGCCGTGGTTACCGGCGCCGGCCGGGGGATCGGCCGGGAAATAGCGCTGGCTCTGGCTGCGGAAGGGGCCGGCGTGGTGGTGGTTGATCCGGGTGTGGCCAGGGACGGCAGCGGTACCGATCTGGCCCTGGCGGAACAGGTGGTTTCCGAAATTAAAGCCGGAGGCGGCAAGGCTGTTGCCAGTTTCCATTCCGTTACCGATTTTAAGGCGGCCGAGGAAATCGTCAAAAGTTGCGTAGACAGCTTCGGCTCCATTGATATTGTTGTGAACTGCGCCGGCATATTAAGAGAGCGCATGATCTGGAACATGACCGAGGATGACTGGGATTCGGTGATCGCCGTGCACTTAAAGGGCACCTTTAACATTTGCCGTCATGCTTGCGTAAAAATGAGAGAACAGCGCTCCGGCAGAATCATTAACTTAACCTCGGATGCCTGGCGGGGTACGGTAGGCCAGAGCAACTACGGCTCCGCCAAGGGCGGAATCGTCAGCCTGACCAGGGCGATTGCCCGGGAAATGGGCCGCTACGGGGTTACTGCCAACTGCGTCGCTCCCATTGCGGCGACCAGGATGACCATGACCGATGAAGTAAAAGCCGGTATGAAAAAAAGATTGGAAAGCGGCCTGATTACCAGGGAATTTTACGATTCTTTTATGGCCATGCCGGGGCCGGAATACGTTCCACCCATGGTGGTTTACCTGGTCAGTGACGCGGCAGCCAATATTAACGGCCGGGTGTTCCACGTTGAAAAAGGCCGGGTGGCTATTTATTCTGAGCCCGTAGAAACGCTGGCAATCTATAAAATCAACGACGACGGGATGTTCACGGTGGAGGAACTAGAGGAGTTTGTACCTAAAACCTTGCTTACCGGTTATGTTAACCCGGCGCCGGCCGAACCGCCCAAAGAGAAAAAGAACTAGGTAGTGTTGTAAAACCCATTTTGTCATTGCGAGCGAAGCGAAGCAATTTTTTGGTCCGTAAGATTGCTTCGGGTGCTTTCGACAATCTCGCAATGACAGTATGTCGTGAAAAAGCAATTTGCCGGATGAGGTAGTTCGGAATGAGAGAAAACAAAGCGCAGCTTTCCCTGTCGATGCTGAACGTCTACTCTACCGTGCTGATGAAAATAGATTCCCTGGTGATTTTATTTGACCCGCTGGAGATAAATCCGGAAAAATATGACGATGTTGATTTAATAATCATTACCCATGAACACATTGATCATTTCGATAAAAATTTAATGTATGGACTTTCCAGGCGATAACGTCATCTTCGATGAGTTTATGGCGGCTTTGGATGAGGCTGCCGCTGATGATGAGATCAAGGTTACCATAATTAAGGGGGCGGGACGCTCTTTTTGCGCCGGTCACGACTTGTCAAGGATTTATAAAGTATACGAGGAGCAGGACGCGGAGCCGGGAAAACGCCGTCCCAGCCAGAGGGCCAGATTAAAAATCGACCGAAAGTGGCTGGAAGGGCACCAAAAATTATTGTTGTTCCCAAAGATTACTATTTCGCAGGTACACGGCCATTGCATAGGCGAGGGAGCGATAATTGCCGAGATATGAGACATTGCCATTGTTGCAGACGACGCCAAAATCAGCCACGCCAAGCAAAGGCTGGGATTTGCCGGCAGCGGCCTGAATCTAGTCCCTCTTTTTTAGTCGGTGGGATATAAAAAAGCAAGGTGGATGCTTCTGACCGGTGAGGCAATCAGCGGTACGGAGGCCGAGAGAATCGGCCTGGCAACAAAATCTGTGCCCTACGAAAAGCTGGAAGAGGAAGTGAATAAGGTGGCCCAGCAGTTGACACTTCTGCCGCATGACGGGATTGCCATCGGCAAGGCTGCCAGCCATATGATTTGCAATATACTGGGGCTGACCGACGGGCTTGTGTTTGGTTACATGCCCCACACCCTGTTTACGAACCTGAGGTGGGAGCCGGGTGAATATAACTTCGTGCGGCAGAGAAAAGAAGAAGGTGTTAGAACGGGCATTCATAAAAGAGATGAAAGGTACTTAGGACTTTAATTTTTA
>JBFMEJ010000211.1:0-3798 GCA_040753275.1 Bacillota bacterium | reverse complement strand
GTAGCCATTGCAAGAGGGTTTGTAGCGCCCAGCGGAATTGATTTGATCTGCATCCCGGCTTTTACGGACATTGTGATTGACGGGGAAGAAAGGACAGCGATCAAGTTGATTGTTGAGCCGCGATAGAAGAGAGTTTCCAGAGGAGGTTGGAATGTTCAAAACCTGTTTATCTGCCTGGTAAACAGGTTTTTAATTTGGGGGTACAGAGGCACAGAGGAAAAAGAGGGGCAGGGGCTTTGTCTCTGTTATGTTCACGGCAAGGGGGGATCTTTTTGTTGGACGGTGAACAGTTGCACCGGGATAGCATCGTCGTCGACGCCCACTGCGACGTTTTAACGGCCCTCGAGCAGGAAAAGCGCCGGCTGGGTGAGCGAAGCCGGGTGGGCCACGTGGATTTGCCGCGCTTGAAGCAGGGCGGGGTGAACGTCCAGTTTTTCGCCGCCTTCATTTCACCGGCCGACCGGCCGCAAGCGGTGGTCAGGGCATTGGTGCTGATCGACCGGTTTTATGCCACTATAGCGGAAAATGCGCAGGAGATGATGCCGGTCAAAAGCTTTTCCAATCTCCAGGAGGCCCTTGCCGGGGGGAAAGTTGCGGCTCTCCTGACCATCGAGGGCGGCGAGGCCTTAAACGGCAGGATTGAGGTTTTGCGCATGTTTTACCGTCTGGGCGTGCGGTGTTTGACGCTTACCTGGAACCACCGCAACGAAATCGGCGACGGCGTTTTCGAGGAGCGGACAAAAGGCGGCCTGACCAGGTTTGGGGCAGCGGTGGTGGAGGAAATGAACCGGCTGAACATGCTGGTGGACGTTTCCCACCTGGCGGAGCCCGGGTTCTGGGACGTGCTGGCGGTAAGCAAAAAACCGGTCATCGCCTCCCACTCGAATTGCCGGAAGTTATGCGCCCACCCGCGCAATCTCACCGATGAGCAGATCAAGGCTTTAGCCGCCGCCAGCGGAATTGTGGGCCTTTGTTTTTACCCTGCCTTCGTTCACCCGGACAAACCTGATCTGAACAGGCTGCTGGACCATGTTGATCATATTGCCGGCCTGGCCGGGGTAGACTATATAGGTCTGGGGTCGGATTTTGACGGCTTCCAGGGAGCGCTTCCCGGCCTGGAAGACGTCAGCAGGCTTCCAGTCCTTACGGAAGGCCTGCTCCGGCGCGGCTACCGGGAGGAAGAAATCCGGAAGATCTTGGGCGGTAATTTTTTGCGCCTGCTTAAGGAGTTGTGACCGGTATGGCGGTAGATCTGCACGTCCACACCAGTGCTTCCGACGGTACGGACGACCCCGGCCTGGTGGTTTGCCGGGCCGCGGAGATCGGGCTGGAAGCCGTTGGCATTACCGATCACGATACGGTCGACGGCCTGGCCCCGGCTTTGCAGGCCGGCCGGGCGCAGCATTTGGAAGTAATTCCGGGGATCGAACTGAGCACTGAAGAAAAAGGAACCGAGTTCCATCTTCTCGGTTATCTCATTGATTTCCAATCCGCTGATTTTCTTGAGTATTTAAGCCGGCTCCGCGCGAACAGGGCCGAGCGGGCCTACAAGATGGTGCAAAAGCTCCGGGAACTGGGGTTCCCCATTACCTACGACCAGGTTTTAGCCGTTGCCGGCCGGGCCGCCGTAGGCCGCCCGCATATTGCCAGGGTTTTAGTGCAGGAAGGTCTGGTCGGCACCATGAAAGAAGCTTTTGACCAGTACATCGGTGCCGGCTGCCCCGCCTATATCCCGCGTTTTAAGTATTCCCCCCGGGAAGCCGTCCAGTTAATCATCCGGGCCAGGGGAATCCCCGTCCTGGCCCACCCCGGCCTGGCCGGGCGGGACGGGATTATTCCGGAGCTTGTCCGGGCAGGCTTAAGGGGCCTGGAGGTATATTACCCCCTCCATACCGGCGGGCAAATTGAACATTACCTTCACCTTTGTACTCAACACGGGTTGATTCCCACCGGCGGTTCGGATTACCACGGGGCCGGCCACGAAGAACACGGGCAACTGGCAGCCGTCACCGTTCCTTACACCGCGGTGCAGAGGCTCAAGGAAACAGCCGTACGTCTATACGGCGGCCTTCCGGCATATATTAAAAACGAATGAGTTTTGTCCGCACGAGCTCTGCAGAGGTGGTAACGTGGGCGATTACGAGGATTCCCGTTACTGGCAAAGGCGTGTTCAGGAACTGGAAGAAAAAATTGAACAGCTGCGCTTAAGCCGCCGGGTGCTGATGAATCTGATCGAAAGGCTGGAAAAAGAGCGGTGTAATTCCCTTACCCGGCTGGAAAAAGAAAACCGCAAGCTCCATTCCTTGAACCTCCGTTACGCCCGTTCCTTATTGCAAAAAAACGTTCAGATCAGGGAACTGGAAGCGAAACTCCAAAACTCCGGAAAAAATTGGCAATGGGAAAGGGGAAATTGGGGCCCGGGAGAAAAAGAAGAAAAATTGCCCTGAAAACCGCCGGGGCTTTCCAAAACTGTTTTGCCGTTACCGGGGAAAAGGCACTGAGCAGTCTTTTTTTTCTTTCCCCGCTGTGCTATAATGGCGCACGGGGGCGATTTTAATTATGCGCATTGCCGTAGTGGACGGGCAGGGCGGAGGAATCGGCAAGCACATCGTGGAAAAATTGCGGCGGGAGTTACCGGAAGACCTGGAAATACTTGCCTTAGGAACCAACGCTCTGGCCACCTCCGTAATGCTGCGGGCCGGGGCCAACGAAGGAGCAACGGGGGAGAACGCAATTGTCTTTAACGCCCCCCGGGTGGATCTGATTACCGGCCCGGTGAGTATTTTAATCCCCAACGCCATGCTGGGAGAATTAACGGCGCAGATGGCCGCCGCCCTTTCGGCCAGCCCGGCGCGAAAAGTACTTTTGCCCTTAACCCGTAGCGGAATTGAAATCATCGGCTTACGGAGCGAACCCCTGCCGCATTTAATCGGCGAACTGGTCCAGCGGGTGAAGGAACTGGCCGTCCAGCAATCAGCGGCCGGCCGTTAACTTTTCAATTTAGCCCCAGAGGACCCAGAGAACACAGAGAAGATAGGGATTCGGGAATAAGCGGCCGGCTTTTAAGCTCTTCCGCTCGTTAGTTAAAATAAATTAATTTTATTTCAGGGGGTCATAGCTTGGGCTGCCGGTTGTACCTGGTGAGACACGGGGAAACGGCCTGGAACTCGGAAATGAAATTCCAGGGGCATAGCGACGTGCCCCTTTCCGAACGGGGCAGGGAGCAGGCGAGACTTTTAGCCAGGCGCCTGGCCAAAAACAGAATCGCCGCATTTTACGCCAGCGATCTCCGGCGCGCAATGGAGACGGCCGCGATCCTGGCCGAACCCCACGGCCTGCCCGTGGAAACCCGCCCGTCCCTGCGGGAGATGAACTTCGGCGTGTGGGAAGGGCTCACCAGGCAGGAAATCAAGGAAAAGTACGGGGAGCTGGCCGGCCGCTGGCGGCACGATCCTCTCCATACCCGCATCCCAAACGGAGAAAATTTGCAGGACCTGGCCGGCCGGGTAAACAAAACGATGGACGGGATTACCCGGCGTTATCTGGATGACCAGGAAGTCGTGGTGGTTTCCCACGGCGGTCCGATTCGCGTCTTTATCGCTACCCTGCTGGGAATGGACCTTAATTTTTACTGGCGGTTGCGGCTTGACAACGCCTGTTTAAACATCGTTGACTGCGGGGAGCCGGCGCAAGGGATCCTGGTTTTGTTCAACGACTGCAGCCATCTGGAATAAATGCCGGGGGGCGTTTTGCATGACCGGGAAGCCGGTATTTGCCGGACGGATTTTACTTATTTTA
>JBFMEJ010000210.1:0-3800 GCA_040753275.1 Bacillota bacterium | reverse complement strand
TGGCGCGCATCACTTCGTAACCGAACCTGGACAGGTCAAAGCGCGACATATTGGCCGCCATCAGCCCTTCGATGGCGCAGCAGGCCAGCCCGAAACCCAGGGGCCAGAGGGAGTGGGCACGGGCCAGGTTGAAAAGCTTTTCCAGCGGGGCGATGTGGATCAGGCGCTTTAATTCGCCGGCGACCACCGGATCTTTGGTCAGGTAATCCACCGGGTGAGCATCGTTCTTTACTTCCATTCTAACGCTCCTTCCTTCCAGGCGTACCACAGGCCGATCACTAAAAGAGAGATGAAAATAATCATCTCAATAAAGGCGAACAAACCCAGCCTTTGAAATTGCACGGCCCAGGGGTACAGGAAAATTGTTTCCACGTCAAAGATGACAAACAGCAGGGCGTATAAAAAGTAACTGGTCTTGAACTGAACCCAGGTGGGGCCGATGGTGTCCACGCCACATTCGTATGTTTCGTATTTCTGGGCAAATTTCCGGCGCGGATTGAGCAAAAGGTTGACGGCCACCCCCCCGATTCCGACGCCAAGACCAACCACCAGGAAAATGAGCACCGCTCCCCAATCCGAAAGCAAGCCTCTCCCCTCCTTTCTTAAAAAATAGGCCCATGTGAATTAAGTAACCTGCTTTTTCGTGAAATCGGCTTATCACTCTTGACTTTTCTTTCCCTGTGCTTTTGTGCCTTTGTGCCCCTTTGTGCCTTTCTCCCCTGTGCCTTATCCCCTGATTTTCTTCACCGGGCCGAAGCCCGCCCGGTGGAGCGGGCACGGGCCGTGGGCGGACAGCTTGTGCAGGTGCAGGGCCGTACCGTAGCCTTTGTGCTGCGCAAAGCCGTAATCCGGATAAAGCTGGTGGAAAAGCTGCATCAAGTGGTCCCTGGTCACCTTCGCGATAATGGAAGCAGCCGCGATGGAAGCGCTAAAGGCCATCCCCCCCGGTAACAGCGTACTGGGCGGCGCTCAGACCGGGAATCGCAAAACGGCCGTCCACAATCACGCAGTGGGGGGCGATCCCCAGGGAGTGCACCGCCCGCCGCATGGCCAGCAGCGACGCGCCGTGGATGTTGAGAAGCTCTATTTCCTGAACGGTTGCCAGACCGACTGACCAATCAACGGCAAGCTTTTTGATGCGGGCCGCCAGTCTTTCCCGCACCCCGGCGGAAAGTTTTTTGGAATCGTTTACCTCATTTATATTTTCTTTTTCCGGTAAAATGACTGCCGCGGCCACCACCGGACCGGCCAGAGGGCCGCGCCCCGCCTCGTCCACTCCGGCAATCAAAGCAAAACCCTGCGCGCGCAGCTCATTTTCGTAACGAAAGAGATCCGGCATGGCGGGTTTAATCCTCCACTATAAGTATTTTTTCGAGCTGAAAGTCCAAATCCCTGCTAACCAGAAAGAATTTTTCCGGCTGGATTTGCCCTGCCCGCCGTTCGTTTGCCGTCGCCTCCGATGCTCCGGGCAAATTGAACGGAGGGCCGCCCATTTTCGTTCTCTGTTGGTGTCACAAGAGCAGTATGATGGTCTAATCCCTAATCCTTAATCCCTGTATTTACTGGATATTCCAGGGTATGCCTGCCCAGCTTGCCGGACTGGAATTCCTTCAAGATGTGCAAAGCTGTTTTCCGGCGGTCTACGACCCCGCCGACGGCAAGAAAACCCCTTTTTCTGCCAATCGCTTCCAAAAGGGGTTCAATTTCCAAAAATTCCTCCGCCAGACCGAAACGCCCGGCAAGGTCGCTTTTTTTGTTCTCCAGCAGCCATTGCAGTACCCAGGCGGCTGCCTCCCCGGCGTCGAACAACTCCTCTTTAATGGCCCCCGTAACGGCCAGCTTAAGGGCAACCTCCCGGTCCGCCAGCTTCGGCCACAGCACCCCCGGGGTATCCAGCAGTTCCAGCTTCCCGGCAATCCTGATCCACTGCTCCCCCCTGGTCAAGCCGGGAAGCTGACCGGTGCGCGCCGCCCTTTTCCCGGCAAGACGGTTGACCAGCGTGGATTTGCCTACGTTGGGGATGCCCACGATCATGGAGGTTGGAGGCCGGAAGTTGGGGGTTGGAGGCCGGAGACCAGCGGTTGTAATATTATAGTTTCTTCCGGAGGGTTTCCCGGCCTCCCGGCCTTTCTTTTTCCTGAAGGCTAAACTGGAAATTTCCCGCAGGATTTCTGCCACGCCCTGCCCGGTCACTGCATTGCATGGGATGGCAGTTACCCCCCGGGCGCGGAACCATTTGACCCATTGCCCGGTCCACTCCGGGTCGGCAAGGTCGGCCTTATTTAAAACGAGCAGGCCGGGCTTGACCTTCAGCACGCCGGCAATCGCTGGGCAGCGGCTGCTCAAAGGAATTCTGGCGTCAGCCAACTCAATCAACACGTCGACTAATTTTAGCTTTTCCCTGATGACCCTTTTCGCGCGGGCCATGTGGCCGGCAAACCACTGGCTCTCCATTTTCCCCCACCCACCTGACAAAGCCGCAGAGGGCACAGAAGACCTGAGAAAGAATGAAACGCCTCTGCAGCTATAAGCTTTGTCCCTTTATGCCTGTTAACTTTGTGCCTTTGTCCTTCTGCCTTTGTGCTTTCAGTTCAAAAGCCTGATCCGGTTCAGCGGCCAGTAAATCATTAACGCCTTGCCGATGACGTTTTTTTCCGGCAAGGGACCCCAGTAGCGGCTGTCCTCGCTGACGTTGCGGTTGTCCCCGAGCATCAGGTAGTGCCCTTCCGGAACGCGGACGGGACCGTAGTCGCTGAAGCGCAAACCGGAAGGAAGGTAATTTTCGGGCACAAGCTCGCCGTTAATATACAGGCGGTTATTTTTTAAGGCCACCGTTTCCCCGCCCAAACCGATCAATCGCTTGACGTAGTCCCGGCTGGGATCGCGCGGGTACTTGAAAACCACAATGTCCCCTCTTTGCGGCGCCCGGAAACGGTAGGTTATTTTGCTTACAATAATCCTGTCGCCCTCTAAAAGGGTGGGAATCATCGAGCCCGAAGGGATGTAAAAGGGGGCCAGAATAAACATTCTGATTAAGGCGGCCAGCAATACGGCGATGACAATGGATTCGATGATTTCTACCGCCGTGGATTTATCTTTTGTCCGGCCGGAAGCAGGCTGGACCGGGTGACGGTCCTGTTCAACCGCGGGCATCAAATTCACCTCCGGATGGCAAAAAGGGACTGCCCTGCAGTCCCTTTTTCAGGCGAAAAAACAGCTATCGCCTGTCTTGAATGCGCGCAGCCTTCCCCCGCAACTTGCGCAGGTAATACAGCCTGGCTCGCCGGACGCGGCCCCGGCGAACCACCTCCAGGCGTTCAATTTTCGGGGAATGAAGGGGAAACGTCCTTTCGACGCCCACCCCGTATGACACGCGACGCACGGTAAAAGTTTCCCCCAGGCCGCCGCCCCGGCGTCTGATCACTGTTCCTTCAAAAACCTGGATCCGTTCCCGGCCGCTCTCAGTTACCTTAAAATGAACACGGACCGTATCTCCGGGCCTGAAATCGGGGAGACCGGTTTTCGTCTGTTCCTGTTCCAAAGATTGCACGAGATGCATGCCTGTTGACCCCCTTTCTCCGGCGCTTCTTCTTCCGGTGCTCGACCACTTCTGATCAACAGGAGTTATTATACCATAGTAAATTCCTGTCGCGCAAGATAATTCCTGCCCGAACAGTACTGACGCATGAATAATTTTATGAAGCCCCTTAAGCCCTTTTTCCGGCACCCGGCAGTATAGTCCGCAGGCAAAAATATGTTTTTTGCTGTAAACCTGGCAGTGGTCTGGATATTTATGGAAT
>JBFMEJ010000209.1:0-3810 GCA_040753275.1 Bacillota bacterium | reverse complement strand
TCGGTCTTACCACCAGTGATTGGAGATCAACCATAAAATCTATTATAAATCATCTGGCTGAAATTGACCAGTTAAATTTTTCCTATTAGGCCCGGTTTATGATATTTTTTACTTTGACGTGGCCCTGCAAAAGTGCTCGTTCTACTTGACTTCGGGCGGGTTGTTTGTTAAAATAGTTTTTGCTATCTGGTGGATGTAGCTCAGTTGGTCAGAGCACCAGGTTGTGGCCCTGGGGGTCGTGGGTTCGAGTCCCATCTTCCACCCCACGCTGGGGCGTAGCCAGGCGGTAAGGCAGCGGACTTTGGAATAAGGACGCGGTTCTTACCGGCTACGTCCCGATAAAACAAGGTTTTTAAGGTGGTTTTGAGCAAAGTAAACAATCTTCTTCCTCCAGAATTTCAATGAAAAGGCGGGCCACCACGGGGTCAAACACGGTTCCCGCACAGCGTTCTATTTCATTGGCCGCTTCCTCCCAGGACATTTTCCTCCGGTAAGGGCGGTAAGAGGTCATCGCGTCAAAACTATCCGCAATGCGGATGATTCTTGCCGGCAGGGGGATATCCGCGCCCCTTATTCCCTCCGGGTAGCCCGAGCCGTCGTAGTTTTCGTGGTGGTAAAGAATAGCGGTGGCAATAGGCTGCAGCTTCGTCACCGATTTAACGATGTCGCTCCCCCACAGGGGATGCTGCCTTAAGATGCGCCATTCTTCCAAGTCAAGAGGGCCGGGCTTATTTAAAATGCTGCGGTCTATTTCAATCTTCCCTATATCGTGCAGAAACGCCGCGTATTTTAACAACCGGATTTCTTCCCTGGAAAGGCCCATCTTTTTGGCCAGCCGCGTGGAATAATCGGTTACCCTTTCCGAATGGCCGTACGTATAACGGTCTTTGGAATTAATCACGGACACCAGCGTGCGAATGGAATTGAAAAGATCCTTCTCGTCTTCCTCCAGCTCCAGGTCGTCAAATACCGAGAAGTACAGTTCCACTTTGTTTTTATTCAGGCACTTGGCCCTGTAAAGCGCCTGGTCGGCGTATTTAACCAGCTCCCTGGCGGTGGATGCGTGGGTGGGGTAAGTTACGACGCCGCAGGACAGCGTGATCTTTCCCCCGGGCTGGTGTTCTTCGCCGGGGAAATGTTCAGTTTTCATTCTCTCCCTGATTTTTTCCGCTATTTCTATTGCCCGCCCGCTGTCGCACGCCGGTAAAACGACCATAAATTCGTCCCCTCCGTACCGGGCGGCGAAGCCGATTTCTCCCACCGTCTCTTTTAAAATGGCGCCAATGGCGCTTAACACCTGGTCGCCCGCCAGGTGGCCGAAACCGTCGTTATAGTGCTTGAAATAGTCGAGATCCATAAAAATCAAAGACAAGGGCTTTTCTTTCGAGGCCTGCGGAAGGTACTCCTGGAGCTTTTCCTGGAAATAGCGGTGGTTGTACAGGCGGGTCAGCGGGTCGGTATTGGCCAGATCGGTCAGGCGCTTTCGGTAAAGGGACTCCATACTGGCAATGCCGCCGATAAACCAGCCCACCACGTACATGAGACCGATCAAAATCACACCGGATTCAAGCACTTCCAGGGGCTCCTGAAAAAGGTAAAAAGTGCGGTAAGCCGCCAGGAGGGCGGCGCAAATGCTGGCCATGATTAAACCTGCCGGCTTGCCCATAATGGAGGCCGCAACCAGGATGGGCAGCAAAAGCACCGCTTCCACGTAAACGTGGCCCTCCCGGGCGGTGAACAAGGTGAGCGCGGCCATAAAAAGAGGGAGGGCCGCATAGGCCAGGTCCACCCACGAAAATGACCGGCGGGACAAAACCGTGGAGAGATTTCTCTGGTTATAGAGCAAAACAATGACGAACCCGATCAGGCTCACCAATATCAGAGAACGGATATTAATAATTGGATAAATATCTTTTGTAAACAATTTTTCGTTGAATACAAAAACCGAGATTAAGATGAAGAGGCTAAGCATGTGCGTGATCGTGACGTACTCGTATAATTCTTTTTGCCTCTCATCTGCTTCATTTTGAATGCCCAATTCCGCTCACCTCGTTGTGCCGCAATTAAAAAAGAGAAGGTGGTAAAAGCCACCTCATTTAACACTTACTGCTTTCTACTTTCTTAAAGACTCCGGAACTTCGGGTTGGTACGCTGTAAACCAACATGCTGAGGCTGCCGTGACGTGAGCCAGGAACATCAGGACGGTAACGGTCAAAACGAGTAAAATTTTCTTCATTAATCATTACACCCCCCTTCTTGTTGGCAAGTTTAAGTTTATACTGTCGATAAGCGTCATTAAACGGTGTCCCGCCCCGCTCAAAATCAAACTCACCCACAAGACGCTCAAAATAAAACAGAGCCGTATTTCCGGAGCGTAGGCCCAGGCGCTGTTCCGGAGATAAATCACGATTGCGGCGACAATGAACAAAACAAGTATTGACAGGTATTTAAGCCTTTTCCGCCTGACCGGCGAGATGACCGGCGCGGATGGGGAGTCTACAGGCGCCCGCAAAACAATTAACACAAGACCAGTAAAAATGGCAACAACCGCCAAAAAATCAACGTACTGCTGTTTTAACGGCGAAAGTGTTGCCGCCAGTAGCGCCAGCGCAGGAAATATCAGAATGGTAACCAGGGCGCAGCGCCACGGGGAGCTTGCGTGAGCCCCGCCGGCAAAAAGCCTGAACGCCGCCACCGTTGCCAGGCAAACAGTGGTCCCCGGCAGCACGCCCAGCAAAAAGCCCAGCAAAAGAGTGAGCGCCGCATTAGAAACGTTGACGACAAGCACTTCGATGACGTAGGCCAGGATAACTTCCTTTTCTTCGGAAAGAGAGGCTTTAATGGCTAAGTGCCTGGCCCACCGCCTGCTCATAGGGAGGTAGCTCACCTCTTCCACGCACCTTGAGCGGGTTTTTTGTACCTGGCAATAAGCAAAGCAAGAAATATCATTATTATTGCCTGGGGCAGCCCAAACAAACTCCGCAGTACATTTTTGGATACAGCAACATCTGCCTCTATCTTCGTCAGAGCAAATAACGATTCATAAATAAGAATTTCCAGCAGCGCCAGGGTGACCCCGCTTATAGAAACGACTACGAAACTTTTGGCAGCGGAAACATTGGTGCTCTTTGCAATAAAAAAAACTATCAGCAGCAGACCCGCTATTGTGTGCACTCCAAAGGGAACAGGCAACTGCCTGAGCACGTAAATAATCACCGCCAGCGCCACCCCTACCGGGACGATCCTCTTCCAGCGCAGAGGGACCCCCGCCAGGGCTAAGCTGAAAGCAACCGCTCCCGTCATCTCCAAAGTACCCTGCAGTAAGAAAGCAAGCAAGTCCAGCCACTTCACTGAAAACACTCCTGTAATAACTTTCGACAAATTACAACTTTATTTCGATACTTGCCATAAAAATCCTTTCATCAATCAAAAAAAAATTAGAAACATAATAAAAAAATAAAACCCGCCAACAGACGGGACTCGCGAAATCTGGAAGATTCTCCGGGGCCCCTTTAATCATTACGCTGGGCAACTGCAGCGTTCTGCTTAAACCTGACAAAAAAGGTCGTTCCCGCGGGGCTGGTTTCCACCGTGATAGCCGCCTTGTGCCTGGCGGCAATGCTGTAGCACACCGCCAGCCCCAAGCCGGTCCCATCGTCTTTGGTGGTAAAAAAGGGAGTCCCTATCTTTTCCAGCAGGTCGGGCTCAATTCCCGGGCCTTCATCTTGCACCGCCAAAACCACCTCTTCCCCTTCCTGAAAAGTTTTAATGGTCAGGGTTCCGCCGGGGGGCATGGCTTCTAACCCGTTG
>JBFMEJ010000208.1:0-3842 GCA_040753275.1 Bacillota bacterium | reverse complement strand
CTACATTTTCCCGGTCCATTTCCTGAATCTGGACAATAAAAGCCTGCGCCGGAATATTGGTTACTTTACTGGCCGCTTCGGTAAATAATTTGACGATTTCCGCTTTCTGTTCTTTGGTCAGCTTCGGACCGTATAACGTGATGACGGGCATCTTTTCCACCTCCTCGTATTAAAATAAAATTAGCCTAAGTTAAGAGCTGCTAAGCCTTATAGGTTGTAAGGTTTACGGCCTCTCAAAAAAGTTCCAAAATTGCTCTTTGGCAATGTTTACAACTCAGGGTTTTTCCGGCATAATGCTTAAGTGGCATAGGGGAAGTACGCCTCCTCCTCGCATTTGCTTTGATGCTATTTATCTCCAGCCCCTGCCTTTGAAGGATACCCTGTATGCCCAGTGCGCACCGGCGCTTAAATTAACGCTTCTGAAGTGCTTGCAGCTGGTCACGTTGCAGACGGGTGCAAAAGGTTTCGGGGGCATCATTCTACACCTCGTTTTAAGAGAACATTTCACCGTACCTTCCAATTTTCCTGCTTCTCCCGATACAGCCCGCACGCCTGGACATCCGGGTCGCTGCGTTTCAGTACCTCCTCCAGCCCGGCCTTTCCCACTCTTCTCAAGATATCCGCCGCGCGGATAATCTCCGGCACATTCTTCTGTAGCGAGCCGTACTCGGGAATACCCGCCACGCATCCTTTGCGTACTTCTTCCCGCCCTTGAATTGACACGAAGAACCGGCAGTCCCCGCAGCGCCGGACCGCCCTTTCCCGCATTTCGGGAAGGATTAGCCGGTGGCTTTCCCACAGCTTGTTGTCAGGCATACCGGACACCCGCTTGCGTGAGCGACACGGCCCGGAAGACGGCCCGCTCGCCGAAGCGGCTGCGGACGCGGTCGCAGGCCCTTTCGCTTCTGCTGAGTTTTTCTCTGTCGCCAAAGAGGGTAGGCTGCTCCATTTTTGCAGGGAGCAAGCCGGCCAGGGCCACCCCGACCATCCGGACGGGCCAGCCTTCCGGCCAGTGCTTTTGCAGTAACTCCATGGCTGCCCGGTAAATGTCGGCGGCCAGGTCGGTCCTTTCGGGAAGGGTCTTCATCCGGGACAGCCAGGCGAAGTTCGCGTCTTTAAGTGATAAAGCGACCACCCGGCCGGAGTAGCCTCCTTCCCTGACCCTTTGCGCCACCAGGTCAGCCAGCTCTAAAATGACCACCTTTATTTCTTCGTACTTGCAGTAGTCCCTGGGCAGGGTCACCTGGTGGCCGACGCTCTTCACTTTCTCCAGGGAGTCCGGGTCGACCGGGCTGTAGTCTACTCCGTTGGCGCACTGCCAGAGGAGTTCTCCATTTACGCCGAAGCGCTTCTTGAGGATTTTTACGGGAAATTTAGCCAGGTCGCCTATGGTGTGGATGTTGAACAGCTTTAAGTGGTGCTCGTACCGGGGGCCGACACCGAAGAGTTCTCGGACGGGCAGCGGCCACATCCGCAAGGGCACGTCTTCGTAATTGAGGACGGTCAGGCCGTCGGGTTTTTGCATTTTCGCCGCCATCTTCGCCAGCAGTTTATTCGGGCCGATGCCGATGCTGCACGCAACCCCCACTTCTTCGCGGATGCGCTTCTTCAGCTTTTGAGCCAGCTCCACCGGCGGGCCGAATAATTTCGCGCAGCCGGTGACGTCTAAAAAGGCTTCGTCGATCGAGAAGGGCTCCACCAGGGGAGTGAAATCGCGCATGATCCTCAAAATCCGGGTGGAAAAGTGGACGTAGAGGTGGTGCTGGGGCTTGATGAAAGTTGCTTCCGGGCAAAGTTTGGCGGCTTCAAAAACGGTCATCCCGGTCTTCACGCCTTTGGCTTTGGCTTCGTAACTGGCCGTTAAGACAATTCCGCGGCGCTTTTCCGGGTCGCCGCCGACGATGACCGGTTTTCCTTTAAGGGTAGGGTCCAGCGCCTGGTGGACGCTGGCGAAGAAGGCGTTCATGTCGGCAAGGAGAATGGCCCGCTGCATAAAATAGAAAACCCCCTGACCAAAACATATGTTTGGTTTCATGTTATACCAAACTATTGTTCCATGTCAAGAGGGTTTTAATATTTTCTGATTAACGAAATCACTTTGCCCAATATAGTCGCTTCGTCGGTTATGATGGGCTGGATTGCCCTGTTTTCCGGCTGGAGGCGGATGTGCCCGACTTCTCTGAAGAAGCGCTTGACCGTAGCTTCACCACCAATAAGTGCGGCTACAATGTCACCGTAGCCGGGCCACAGTAGCCTGCAGGGTCTCCTGCACTGCCAGGATAGCCTCCCGGCCGGAGTAGCGCTGCCGGGGCCAGAAGAAGCCCCGCAAGCCGTCTTTTTTCCGGCGGGGCACCACGTGGATGTGCAGGTGCGGAACACTCTGGCTGACGCGGTTGTTTACGGCCACAAAAGAACCGTGGGCGGCCAGGCCTTCCTCCACTGCGCGGGCAAGGAGCCGGGTATTGGCGAAAAGGGAAGCGATCAGCTCGTCCGGCAGGACGGTAAGGGTCTCGTAGTGTTGCTTGGGAACCAGCAGGAGGTGCCCAGGAAAGAGCGGCCGCAAATCCAGGAAGGCCATAGACACCTCGTCTTCGAAGACGACGTATCTCTCTGTTTCACCGCGCACAATCCTACAGAATTCGCAGGTTGAACTGAGCACGACTAATACCCTTCCGGTTCCATTCGGTGATCCCGCCGCCCAGAAAACTTTCCCTGCCCGAGCAAAATCTAAAAAACAGGTACATGTACAAAGACTGGTACTGTTTTGCTACAAAGCGCACAGTATCAACCAGTGCCCCGCCGGTCTTAGGGAACCGGCCATCTTCTTTACCTCGGGCAGTTGGTCTGACCGGGAAGCGGTCAGGTCGTAAAACTTGCTGATTGCGCCAGCTTTCATGACGGAACTCAAAAGCGAAACGCAACTTTTGAAGATAGAAAATCTTTTAGCTGCTCATACCCTTATGAACTGACTCAGGAGATAAAACAATGGTTATCCTACGGTATCATTGTCAATGCCAAGGAATTGGTTTTAAAATTAATAAGGTAGCATAACGCGTGAAAGCAGGATGTGAGGTTTTTGGTCACCTGCAAGGTTTGTGGTAGTCCCAAAGCGGCCGGAGCCCTGGGCATTTATGGGCCATGAATGCGGAAATACCCCCAAAGCGCTGCCGAAGTCAGTTTTCTGGCCCACCGAAAAAGCCGTTATCCCTTTCCGCCGGCACCTCCCCGGTCACCCAAAGGAATCACTTGCCGGACCTGCGCAAACAATTGCTGCCTTGGTCCGGGTGAAGTTGGCTTTTGCGGCCTGCGGGCAAACCAGGAGGGTCGCCTGGTTAATTTTGCGGGTGACAGTGAGAGAGGGTTGGTTACCTGGTACCATGATCCCCTTCCCACCAACTGTGTAGCCGAATGGATTTGCCCGGCGGGCAGCGAAGGCGGCTACCCAAAATACTCCTACACCCCGGAAAAGGAGTACGGATATAACAACCTGGCTGTTTTTTTCGGCGGCTGCTCGTTTGACTGCCTGTTTTGCCAGAACCGGAGCTACCACCAGATGGCCCAAGAGCTGCGGCCCCTGGCCAGTCCAGAAAATCTGGTTAATGCTGTTTTACCCAGGACAGCCTGTATTTGCTTTTTTGGCGGCGATCCTTCCCCCAAATGGTTTTTGCTCTTAGGGTCTGCCGGCTGGCACTGGAAAAGTATCCGGGGAAAATCTTGCGCATTTGCTGGGAAACCAACGGGAACATAAATTCGCGCTACTTAAGGCAAATGGCGGAAGTATCTTTAAAAACCGGGGGTTGTATTAAATTTGACCTGAAAGCCTGGAATGAAGATTTGCATCA
>JBFMEJ010000207.1:0-3846 GCA_040753275.1 Bacillota bacterium | reverse complement strand
AAGGCTGGAGGAGCTGCGTCCGCACCTTCCGGCGGCGCTGGTGGCCAGGCTGGAGCGGACGGCGCAGGTTGTTCCCCGGAGTTTGTACGCAAAGGCTTTGGAGGAAATTCTGCCCGTGCTTCACAAATGGGCCGGGGAACAGGCGGAAAATCGTAGGGGAAGGGGAAAGGACCGCCTCCGCCGGGTGTTGATCAGCGGGGCTGTTTTGGAAAACGAGGAAATACCGGGTCTGCTGGAGGAATTGGGGGTGCGGGTGGCGGCTGACGACATCTGCACCGGCTACCGGCACTTTACGGGGCTGGTCGAGGAGACCGGCGACCCTTTCGAGGCCCTGGCTGCGCGGATTTTGCAACGCCCGCCCTGCCCCTGCCGTCACCAGGGGCTCGACGCCCGCCGGGATTACCTGCTGGAGTTGGCCCGTTCCCGCGGAGCGGAGGCCGTTATCCTGATCCTGCGCAAATACTGCGACCCCCATGCCTGGGACGCGGTTTCCCTGGCCCAGGGACTGCGCGCAACCGGACTGCCGGTGTACGTTTTGGAGCTGGAGGGGGCAAGCCCGGGCGGGCAGGAAAAAACCCGCCTGCAGGCTTTTCTGGAGTGTTTGTAAAGCTCCCTCCCTGACTTCGGCTTCACCCGCCTGTTCGTTTGCCGTCGCTTAAAAGCTTCGGGCCGACGAGACATCGGCTTGGCTCGGAGCGAATCGGGCAGCGCTGCAAAATGCGCGCGGTACATCGAACACCGGGCCGCAATTTTCTTTTTCTGCTGGTGCTGCGAGAAAGCAGCAGGAATGTCTATTCATTGATTTCCGAGGTGATCGACCAGTGTCTACGAAAACAAAAAGCTACCTGCCGTTGAAAACGACCAGCCACCTGCGCCGGACCATGAATAAGCACTACCTGCTGGCCCGCTACCACCGCTGGTGGGGCCGGCCGTTGAAAAGGCCGCTGGCCTGGGTGACCAGCGGGGCGCCGGTGGAGATCTTGCGGGTATTTAATATCTTCACTGTCTACCCGGAAAACTACGGAGCCGTTTGCGGCACGGCACGGGTGGCCCAGGCGCTGTGCCAGGAGGCGGAAAACAGGGGGTATTCCCAGGATCTTTGCTCCTACGCCCGCTCCAACCTGGGGGTGATCCACGCGCCAAAGGGCGCCCCGGCCGGCGGGCTGCCCGCGCCGGACCTGCTGGTCGCCTGCAACAACATCTGCGGGACGGTGCTGAAATGGTACGAAGAACTGGCCCGCCACTACCGTGTTCCCCTCTTCGTCATCGCCACGCCTTTCGTCACCGAAGCCGGGGAGCCTCCGGCGCACGCCGTTAATTACGTCCTGGAGCAGTTCCGGGAAATGATTGCCGGCCTGGAGAAACTGACCGGACGCCAATTCCAACCGGGCGCCCTGGAAAAAACCCTGGCCTTAAGCCAGGAAGCCGTGGGTCTGTGGCGGGAAATTCGCAGCCTTTGCCGCACCCGGCCCTCTCCCCTAAATATTCCGGACATGTTTTTGCATTTAGCGCCCATTGTGGTCATGCGGGGGACAAAAGAAGCGGTGGGTTACTACCGGCGCCTGCTCGCCGAGGTGCAGGAGCGGGTGCGCCGGGGGCAGGCCGCCGTAGACGGGGAAAGGCACCGCCTGCTCTGGGACAACATCGCCATCTGGTACCGGCTTTTCGGCTTTTTTAAAATGTTTTCCGAGCGGGGGGCCTGCTTCGTGGTGGACACTTACGCCGGCGGCTGGACGGTGGAAATCCTGCCGGGCGATCCCCTGGAGAGCCTGGCGCGCACCTACACCGGCATCTTTTTAAACCAGGGGATCGACTACCGGGCGCAGGACATGGTGAAGCTGATCAAAGAATTCGGCGTCGACGGGTTCGTCATGCACTCCAACCGCTCCTGCAAACCTTACTCGCTGGTGCAGGAGGAAATCCGCCGCCGGGTGATGGCCGCGGCGGGTGTCCCCGGCCTTTTGATCGAGGCGGACATGGCCGACCCGCGGGCCTATGCCGAGGAGCAGGTGCGCACCCGGGTGCAGGCCTTCCTGGAATCCCTCAGCCAGTAGGCAAGCAAGAACCGTCCTCGCTTGCCTCCCGCTTTCCTCCTTCCGTGTTTAAAAAGCTCTCCCACGTAATCTTTAAACCTTCCGCCAGCGAGTAGCGCGGCGCAAATCCCAGCGCCTGCGCTTTGCCGGTGTCCGCCCGGCTGGCCCGCGGGTCGGCGGGGCGGGGCGGGGCGTAGACCGGCCGGAGCCGGTTCGCCTCCTCGCCGGCCAGGGCCAGGATTGCTTCGGCCAGTTCCTGGACCGAAACCGCCCTGCCGGTGCCGATGTTGACCGGGCCGGAAAAGTCGTTTACCGCTGCCATGAGGTTGGCCCGGACTACGTCCTTTACGAAAATAAAATCCCGTACCTGTTCACCGTCTCCGTAAATGACGGGCGGCAGCCCGGCCAAAACCCGCTTGATGAAGATGGGGATTACCGCCGCGTACTGGGAATCCGGGTTCTGGCGCGGGCCGTAGACGTTAAAATAGCGCAGGACGGCCGTGGGCAAACCGTAAATTTCGGCAAACACCCGGCAGTACAGTTCACCGGTGAGTTTGGTGACCGCGTAGGGGGAAAGGGGGTTGGGGGGCAGATCCTCCCTTTGGCCCCGGGCGACGGCTCCGGGGTTATCCCCGTAACCCCCGTAAATTGAACAGGAAGAAGCATAAACCACTTTTTTAACCCGGTTGACCCGGGCGGCGGTTAAAACGTTTAAAGTGCCCCGGACGTTGATCTCGTCGGCTGCCAGCGGATCGGCTACGCTCTGCGGCACCTGGGTGAGGGCCGCCTGGTGGAAAACGTAGTGAACGCCCTGGAAAAGCGCTTGCAAAAGGAGGAGATCGGTAATGCTCCCCCGGACGAAGGAAACGTCCGGCTTTTCCAGGAAGGGTGCAATATTTTCCATCCGGCCGCTGCTTAAATCATCGACAATGATCACCGCGTTGTTTTCCGCCAGCTCTTCCACCAGGTGGGAGCCGATAAATCCCGCACCGCCGGTGACCACGACCTTTTTCCCGCTGATCAGGCGCCCGTTTGCCTGCGCGTTGCCTGAAAAAGACATTTTCCGTTCCTTCCCGTTTACTTTCCTGAATCGTCCGTTCTCTCCGGATAATTTTCGCCGTTTTCTCCAGAAAACCCTGCCCGCGGGAGAAAGATTTGTCCGGCGGCAAAAACCGCCGGTGAAGAGGCGGCGCCGGGCCGGGGGCTAAAGAACATCCGTCAGCAAGCAAGAACCGTGCCCGCTTGTTACGTTTGTTAGTCGAGGTAGCAGCTGTTGCCGATGAACTCCCGGATAATGGAGTTGGCCGGGACGCCGGCGTCGCTTAAGGGGACGAAGTAGCTTAAGAATTCCAGCAGCCGGCGGGCTTCCGAGTATTCCGGGCAGTCCGGGGTGATTTCCGCCAGCAGGGGTTCGGCATAACTTCTCAAGACGGCCAGTTCGTAGACCAGGGCGGAGTTAAACATCACGTCGGCGCTTTCCTGGAAGGGGAAGATGTGTTTTTCTTCGCCCTGGCGCACCAGCGGCCACATGTTGATTGTTTCCCGGGCGCTGTGGCCGCGGCATCGGTTGTCCCGGACGATCCGCCGGAGGATGCGCAGGTCCGTGGTGGGAATGCGGTTGTGGGCGTCCAGGTTGAGCTGCGTTAAGGCGCTGACGTAAATTTTAAACTTGCGCCCCAGCGGGATCGAGCTGGTTAACCGGTCGTTTAATCCGTGAATGCCCTCGATAATGATCAAATCCGTTTCTTTGAGCCGCAGCGTTTCACCCCGGAATTCCCGCCGGCCGGTTTTGAAGTTAAAGTAGGGCAGTTCC
>JBFMEJ010000206.1:0-3863 GCA_040753275.1 Bacillota bacterium | reverse complement strand
CCCGGGAGAAAAACATAAGGATGCCCAGTGGATTGCCCAACTCTTAAGAACAGGTCTTTTGCGGGGCAGCTTTATTCCGCCCAAACCCATCCGGGAATTAAGGGAGCTGACCCGTTACCGCAAAAGCCTGGTGGAAGAAACCGCTGCCCAGAAGAACCGGATCGAAAAGCTGCTCCAGACCATAAGCTTTCTTCGGTACTTTCCGATGTCTTCGGTGTTTCTGGCCGGACGATCCTGGAACACTTAATTGCTCATGGTCAAATCGACCCCTCTCTTTTGAAGGACTACTTGAAGGGCAGAGCGCGCAAAAAAGAAGAACAGATTACCGAGGCCACCCGGGGTACTTTGTCCGAACAGCAACGCAGGCTTTTAAGGATGCAGCTCAAGCATTTGGAACAAATTGAACAGAGCATCGCGGAGGTAGACCAGGAAATTGAAAAGTGCCTGCGCGCTTTTCAAGAACAAATTGCTTTATTGGACAGTATCCCGGCTGTGGACGTGACTGCCGCCGCTGCTATTCTGGCGGAAATCGGTCCCGATCTGGCTTGCTTTCCATCCGTCAAGCACCTTTCTTCCTGGGCGGGAGTATGTCCGGGTAATAACGAGAGCGCGGGTAAAAAAAACCGGTCCGCACCCCCAAAGGAAATCGTCATTTAAAGCGCATTCTTTGCCAGCTGGCAAGAATTATCACCCGGATGAGAAAAACCCGTCTGTGTGCCTGGTACTGGAAAGTAAGGAACAGAAGGGGCGATAAAAAAGCCATTATCGCGCTTGCCCATAAGCTTTTGACCATTATTTACACAGTTTTAAAGAACAAGGTACCTTACCAGGAAGAATATTTTCTGGAACAGCAAAAATCCCAACAACAACGCCGACAGCAGGCAATGATCAAAGAGCTGACCCGGCAAGGGTATGTTGTTATTGCTCCTGAAGAAGTAACTGTTAGGTAATCTTGTTGTGCTCCATATTTCTGTTGTACCCATTAATTACCATAATAATGGGGCAGATAGCTATTTATTTTTTTCTACGCGATTTTCATGCCTAAAAAACCAAAACCGCCCGGCTATTTCTGCCGGGCGACCTTTCCTTTCAGTCTGGATTTGCCAACGTCTTTTTCGCTTCTACCCAATCGTGGAATAACTGGTGGAACAGCTTCGGATCGTAGTAAGCCAAAACCATCATCGCCCCGTCCGCCATGCCCCGACTGTAGAAGTCGTCTTTATAGCAGGCCAGGCGGGACTTGATTTCAGCGACGATTTCTTCCAGGTCTTTATCCACAATAATCGCCTTCCCCGTACCCCTCCCGGTGACCGCAAAACGGGCAGTCATAACGGTCTGGGCTGATTTCATTTTGCCCCACCTCCAGGACACAAGGGGCGCCGCACTTCGGGCACTGGCCTTCGGTGAGATAAAATTCGTATTCGTTGCCTTCCTTATCGCGTTCGTAAATGGTTGGCATTAGCAAGCACTCCTCTCTTCGTATTTTCTGCACCTGGTAAATTTATACACTTCGTACTTTTTCGGAATGACCGCCTGGCACCGGTAAAATGCCGTTATTTCCGGGTGAACGCACCCGGTGCGGACCTTCCACCACTTGCAGTCTCTACAGCGCCTGTTAATGAGAAACATAAGGTTTTTTCTCCTTTCCGTAAATTTCTCCTGAAAAAACGAAAAGGCCGGAAACTTTCGTAAGTCTCCGGCCTCTCTTGCTGTTGCCGATAAATTGCCGTTATTTTGCCGATAAATTGCCGATAAATTGCCGATAAGCCTCGGACAAAACGTACCGTCTTCCCTTTCTGGAAGCGCCTTCAGGAACCAGCCATCCCTGCCCGGTCCATTCCCGGAGCAATTCGCGGGCCATCCTTTCGGAAAGCCCCAGCGCGGCGGCCACGTCTTTTGCACCGATAGCTTCAACTTTGGCGAACAGGCCCAACACAATCCGCGCCCGGCGGTCCAAGAGGCGCATTTGTTCCGGTTCGGCGGGCACGCCTTTTTCGGCCAGCTTCAGCGCCTCGTTCTTTGCCTCCGTGAAGACTTTCGCCGTCAGGTTAAGAAAATACTCCAGCCAGGGAGTCAAATCGGCTTCTGCCCTGCCCATGTAATAATTATGATGCGGGTGAACGGCGAGCGCCCGGTAGTACGCGCCCAGGTCCTTTGCGTGATGTTCCTCCAGGGAGAAAAAGCCGTTTAAGCCGTAACCTCCCCGGTGCAAAAGGAAAGTCGCTAACAGCCTTGCCGTCCTGCCGTTGCCGTCGTAAAACGGATGGATCGTTACAAACTGGTAATGAACCAGAGCGGCGATCAGCGGAATGGGCAGGTTTTCCTTTTCAGCCTTGCGTGCCCAGACGATCATTTCGCCCATTAGCACCGGAACGTCCTTCGCTTCCGGCGGGAGGTAGACAATCGCCCCGGTGGCGGCGTCCCTGATCACATTCTGCCCGTCGCGGTAAGGAGTGGGCTTTGCCCTTCGCCCTTTCATCACCACAGCGTGCAGCTTTCGGATCAACTCCTCCGTCAGCGGGACCTTTTGGGCTGCCCACTCCTCCACGCGCAAAAGGGCGTTCCAGTAGTTGCGAACCTCGCTGACATCCCGCTCTTTTTCCCGGATGACAGCTCTTTCGTTTCTGATGACTTTCTCGGCTTCCCCGAGGGTCAGCCGGTTGCCCTCTATGAAGGTGGAGTAATGGGAGGCCCGGATGCGGGCCTTTTCCCTCAGCCGGTTTTCCGCCCACGGGGGCAGGGGTGTGTGCTCCACTACCGCTTTTGCTGCCTCTATTTCCATAAGGAACCTGGCAATTGCGGGGGTTATGACGTAGCGCGGCTCCCAGCAGGGGGTTTTCTTTGGCATGATCGCCTCTTCTTTCGTTTTTTCCAACATTATAACCGGAATTACCGCTTCCCTTCCAGAGTTTTTACGCACAATAATCCGCTCCTTTTCGATAACCGGAAAGGCCGGGTTGAAGCCCAACCTCCCCGGCAATGCTGGTGAACTAAACCGGCAGCAGTCTCCGGGTTTCCCGGCGCGGCCCAGGCGGCCTGTAGACCTGCCGGACCCTGCCCAGGTTAGCTTCGGTAAGCCGGTACTTGGTCACTCCCTGAACCTCCTTGACTCCCCCAGCGATGCCCAGGACCAGGCTCCGCCAATGGGGTAGCGCTGGCCGGGCGTGATCCCCTGGTCGGACAGCCAGGCGGGCCATTTCTCCTGCTCGCCGTACATATTGCACCGGATGATCACCTCGTACCCTTCCGGGCCGTTGGGTTCGTACTGCCTGGCCTTTTGCACCACCACGGCGTTTACCTCCGGGCAGGCCGGGTTATAGGCCTCCCAGGTACACCCTTCTTTTTTGGCCGTGCAGCCGTTGTCCTTTGCTATGCGCTCAGCCAGGTCAATGGCCTCTTGCTTATCCAAAAACCACATGATACGTATCATCCCCATACCAATGCCCCCCTTTCTTTTAAATTTAAATTTTTAAAGCCGGTCGCCCGGCTTTTTGTTTCCTTTCCTGCTACCGCCTGCCTCAAAAAGCGGTCGGCGATCTTGTTCAGCTCGCGCGGAATCCAGACTACGACCGCTTGCAGCTTAGCCAGCAGCTTCCGGATCTGCCGCGCTATCCCGCCGTACCGGGGGTTTTTCCCGGCGGTGTGGATTGCAAAGGCAGCCTCTAAGCTGTCGGTGTAGACCTTGAACCGGCGCAGTCCCTGCCTGGCCGCCCAGCGCAGAGCCTCCAAAATTGCCCGAAGTTCGGCGTGGTTTACATCCCTTGCCCTCACCCGGCCGCACCACTTGGCCACCACCTGGCCTTTATCGGCGGCCACGTAGGCGGCGTAGCAGGGGCGGCCGGGGCAGCAGTGAAGCACCGAAC
>JBFMEJ010000205.1:0-3887 GCA_040753275.1 Bacillota bacterium | reverse complement strand
CACCTGGAAAAATGGCGCCAAAATAATTTCGAGCTCGTCCTCGTTTCCAGCGACAGGCCGGAACAACTCAAAAAGTTCTTAAACCAACACAACCTGGCTGTGAAGGTCCTCTTAGACAACGACTTTACCGCCGGAAAATTATACAAGGTAAGCGGAATACCTGCCGATTATTTAATTAACGAGACCGGGGTTATTGAACACAGCTTTGTCGGCTGGAGCAAAAATTCCCTGGCCGGTCTGGAATACTGGGCAACGAAAAAATCATAACCTGTTGAGGGAGGTGAAAAAAATGATGGATCGTTATATGCAGATCAGCATTGCGGCAATGGAAATTGCCGGCGCCAAAAACAACACTATCGCCCTGACCGGCGCAGGCATTTCCGTGGCCAGCGGGATCCCGGCGTTCAGGGGGGTAGGCGGGCTGTGGGATAAATACGATCCCGAGGAATACGCCACCATTGAAGCATTCCGGAAAAATCCGGCCAAAGTTTGGGTAATGTTAAAAGAATTCAAAGAAGTGATTCAAAATGCGCGTCCGAACCCCGCCCACCTGGCCCTGGCTAAACTGGAACAGTTGGGGTACCTGCGCGCCATCATCACTCAGAACGTGGACGGCCTGCACCAGGAAGCCGGAAACACAAACGTCATTGAATTTCACGGGAACAACCGGGAAACGGTCTGTTTAAAATGCGGAAGGAAATACCCGGGCAGGGAACTTGCTTTAGATACCTTGCCGCCTTATTGCAACTGCGGCGGCGTTTTAAAACCCGACGCGGTGTTTTTTGGCGAACCGATTCCCTGGGAGGCGCTGTCCCGCTCCCACGAAGAAGCGTACAACTGCCGGGTGGTGCTGGTCATCGGCACCTCCGCCGTGGTCGAGCCGGCCGCCAGCATCCCTTACCTGGCCCGCCGCGCGGGAGCCAGAATCATTGAAGTGAACCCGGAGCGGGCGCTTTCGGCGGATATATTTTTGCGGGGTCCGGCTGAAGAAATCATGCCTCTGCTGGTTGACGAAGTAATCCGGATCTCGTCTTAACCCCGGGAAGAAATCACTCCTGCCTCTTTCGCAACGCCGCCACCGCGTAGGCAGCCATCCCCTCCCCGGAACCGGCGAAGCCGAGGCCTTCGGTGGTAGTGGCTTTTATATTTACTTTCCCCCTGGAAAGGCCCAGGGTGGATGTAATCGCTTCTTCCATGGCCGGCAAATAACCGGCCAGTTTCGGCTCCTGGGCCACCACCACGGCATCAATATTAATGATCTCCAGCCGCCGCTCTTTCAGCAGGCGGCCCACTTCTTGCAGTAAAACGAGGCTGGAAATATCTTTATACCGGTCATCCGTATCCGGAAAATGCCGGCCGATATCACCCGCTCCCGCCGCCCCCAAAAGGGCGTCGATGATGGCGTGGGTCAAAACGTCAGCGTCGGAGTGACCAGCCAGCCCCCTGGCGAAAGGAACCTGCACTCCCCCCAGAACGAGGTTCCGCCCGGCAACCAGCCGGTGCACGTCGTAGCCAAAACCGATCCGCATTTTTTACCTGGTCTCCTTTAAAACAAGGGTTAGGGATTAGGGGGTAGCGTGTAGACCCTTCATGCTGCTTTTTAGTAACACCAATAGATGCTGCCCGGCACTTAGTTCCAGTTAACTTTTTTGTTTTCGTTCGATTTGCCGGGAGGGTTGGCGCGACGGCAAATGAAACAGCACGCAAAAGCCCAGTTTTCAATTGAGTTGCCCATGATGACTTGCGTCTCTCCATAAAAGGTGAAAATATGTCCAGCAGGAGTATCTATTCCCTAACCTGAAAATAAATCCTCTGCTGGTGCCGCTAAAAAAGAAGCATGGAGGTTTAATCCCTAACCCCTATCCCCTAATCCCTAACCCCTTCCTTTTACCCGGGCGATCGCTTGCGCCAGAATCAGATCCTCCAGCGTCGTAATTTTCAGGTTCAGCGACGACCCTTCCACCACCCTCACCCGGTGGCCCAGCGCTTCCACCAGGGAGGCGTCGTCGGTGGCCGGATGCTCCTCCGCCCGGGCCCGGCGGTGGGCTTCCCGCAGCAGGGGAAAGGAAAAAGCCTGGGGGGTCTGGGTCAGCCAGAGGGTTTCCCGGGGAACGGTATTTAAAACGAACCCGCCGGCGTCCACCCTTTTCACGGTTTCCCTGACAGGAACAGCCAGGGTGGCGGCACCCCAGCGCACCGCCTCACCGATTACCCGGCTGACCAGTTCGCGCTGCAAAAAAGGGCGCGCCCCGTCGTGGACAACAACAATCCGCGTATCGTCCGGCAACGCCTGCAGCCCTTCCCAAACCGAGTCCCGGCGCGTTTCCCCGCCGGGCACCACCCCGGCCAGCTTACGGCAGCCCCATTCCTCCCGGGCCAGCCGGACAACCTCAGCGACCGCTCCGGCCCCGGCCACCACTACATACTCCTCAATGTCCGGACATTCCTCCAGGACGGCCAGGGAATGGGCCAGCACCGGCCGCCCGTCCAGGGGAAGCAGTTGTTTATTAACCCCTTCCCCCATCCGCCTGCTCCGGCCGGCGGCCACCACAACGGCCCTAGCCAACCACGTTCGCCTCGTCATACCTGGCGCCGCCGTGGTCATCGCGGCGATCCCCAATCCGCGGCCGGGCGAAAATCATTCGCCCGGCGGCCGTTTGCAAAACGCTGGTGACCAAAACGTTAATATTTTGCCCGATGTACCGCTTCCCGCCGTCAATGACGATCATCGTGCCGTCGTCGAGGTAAGCAACTCCCTGGCCCATCTCTTTGCCGTCTTTGATTACCTGGACCTGCATCTCTTCGCCGGGAAGCACCACCGGCTTAACGGCATTGGCCAGCTCATTGATATTCAGCACGCCTACGCCGTGAAGCTCGGCCACCTTGTTGAGGTTAAAATCGTTGGTAATGATTTTGGCACCAAGCCGCTGTGCTACTTTGACCAGCTTGGTATCCACCTCGCCCGCATCCCCCGGCCCGTGTGCGTTGTCATAAATCTGCACCTTTACCTTCGAGCTTTTGCGCATGGCATTTAAAATGTCCAGGCCGCGCCGCCCGCGGTTTCGCTTTAAAACGTCCTCGGAATCGGCGATATGCCGCAGCTCTTCGAGAACAAAGGCCGGCACTAAAAGCGTCCCCTCGATAAAACCGCTTTCACACAGGTCGGCAATCCGCCCGTCAATGATTACACTTGTATCCAGGACCTTCCAGTTTGTCTGTTTTTTGTCTCCCTTTAAACCTTTTTCCTTGCCCAGACGGAAGCTGCTAAACAGCCCCATGATCTCTTCCCGCTTTTTGATGCCTATGCTGGTCCCCAGGTAACCCAGCAAAATGGTCAGCAGCACCCAGGCGATTTTCCCGAAAACTCCCACCACAAATAAAATCGGGCTTAATAAATTAGCAATGATAAGACCGAGAATCAAACCGACCGCCCCCATGAGAAGGTCTTGGAGCGGGGTTTTTTGCAAGTACTGCTCCAGAAAAGCGGTCAATACACCGGCCCCCCGGATGATGAGCGGCGCCAGCAGCAGCCCGGCTACGATCCCGATCAAGGACCCCAGGGCTAAAAGGCCGATCCGGAGCTGAGCCCAGTTTTCCGGAAAGTGAATAATGCCCATCGCAAAAAATTTTGAGGCGCCGTAAAATCCAGCCAGGGCAAAGCCAGCTACTAAAACAAAAAAAATAACCTTTTTCAGCATCTTTTTCACCTCCTGCCACCAGCTTACGAAACCCGGCCACCGGCAATGAGCAAACTTCAACATGCCTCCTTTTTGCCGGGCGGCTGATTGTCAGTTGCCAATAGCCTGGCTTATATTATATAGTTAAAGCGGCAGACAATTCAACCTTAAAGTTGGCGAATTTTACCTTTTTATAAAAAAATATACGCC
>JBFMEJ010000204.1:0-3891 GCA_040753275.1 Bacillota bacterium | reverse complement strand
GTCGTCTACATAGCCGCGTTCGGCTGCGTGGTAAGGATTCTCATAGAGAGTACGGTACTCGTTAACACGTTTCGTCCAAACGGCGACGGGATCGGAAGCGGCGGCAATTTCTCTGGCGAAAATGATGCTGGCGGCCGTTTCGGCGCTGACGCCGGTGACTCTGGCAATAGGCCAGGCGAAAACAAAATCCGCTCCGGTGTCCTTGCAGCACATCCCTAAATAACCGCCGGCGTAGGATTTGCGCACGATTACCGAGATTTTCGGGACAGTTGCGTCCACGTAGGCGTAAAGCATTTTTGAGCCGTGTCTCAAAATGCCTTTCCATTCTTCCTGAGAGCCGATTAAATACCCGGGCGTATCGTGCAGATTGACCAACGGGATGTTAAAAAGATCGCAAAATCGCACAAACCGGGCCACTTTATCCGCGGCATCGGAGTCAATCACGCCGCCTAGCCACATTGGCTGGTTGGCGACCAGGCCAACGGTTCGCCCGGCAAACCTGGCCAGACCAATAATTATGTTTTGAGCAAAGTCTTTCTGCAGTTCAAAAAAGTTACCGTCGTCTACCAGGAGCCGGATAACTTCGTGCATGTCAAAGGGCAGGTGGGGTTCCTCGGGAACCAGATGATCAAGCTCCGGAATGTTTCTTTGGGGGGGATCGTTAGATTCCTTGCGCGGCGGTTTTTCCTGGTTATTGGACGGTAGAAAAGCCAGTAGCTCTTTAGCGCGATCAAGACAGTCCCGGTCATCCTCCACAACGAGGTGGGTCTGGCCGGTTTTGACGGCGTGAGCCTGAATTCCGCAAAGATTTTCCAGGTCGATTTCTTCCCCCAGCTGGGTTTTTACAAAAGCCGGGCCGGCAATGCCCATAAAGCCGGTTTTGCGGCATTGGAATACGAAGTCCTGCATAACGGGGTGGTATGCTTGTCCTCCCAGACAGGGACCCATCAGTAAGGCCAACTGGGGGATAATGCCGGAGGCTAGAATTTGGGCGCGAAAAAGCCAGGCGTAGGCCTGGAGGGTGTCGATCCCTTCCTGCAGCCGGGCCCCGCCGGAATCGTTCATTCCCACAAAGGGGATGCCCATGTCTTTGGCCAGATTAATAGCTCCGGCGAATTTTTTCCCGTGGTATTCTCCAAAAGTTCCGGCCATAGCGGTGTAATCTTCGGCGGCCACCATGACCAGGCGGCCGTTAACCTTACCGTAGCCTATGACGACTCCTTCCGCCGGAATCTCCTTTTTCTCCATCCCGAAGGCGGTGGTGCGATGCTTTACAAACATACCGATCTCGGTAAAGGTACCCGGGTCGAAGAAATAGGCAATGCGTTCCCGCGCCGTCCACTTGCCGCTCTGGTGTTGCCGCGCCACTACTTCAGGACCGCCCATTCGGTAGATTTTATCCTTTTTACGGAACAGTTCTTCATAATGATGCCCCATTCGTTCTTCCTCCGTAGTTTTCAGTAGCTCAATTGGACTTGTTTCTGGCGTTATCACAAACCTGTTTATTAGCTGCCCTGCAATCATCGTGCCAGCACAAAAATTTTTCTCTAATCATTATAAACGCCCTGCCGGCTTTGTTTTTAGTGCTGCTTTTGCGACCGGTTTATTGAAAACTTCGTTTCTGGCTGGTAACGTGCTGGCTTTGTATGGACTTTTAGCGCATTTGCAGCAATTTTTGCAAATTTGCTAAAAGCATTTTTAAGACACTTTGAGCAGGTTAAAAAATATTCGGACAAATGCCCGGAGAAAGGTAACAGGGGCGGGGAAATTTCTTCTGGGGAAATAGCCGGGACTGGCACGGTTTTTGCAACTTCAACTTAATGATTCAGGTGCAAAAACTCAAAGCAAAATATCCAGAACGAGCTGATCTTTGACAACATATGGTAATTCTAGAGCTAGCCGTAACTTAATCAATGGCCAAAGTCGGCAATTATGGGGCATTTTTAGGCTATTTTTACCGTTTTCTTTCTTTTTTCTGTTAAAAGCTTTCAGGTTAAAGAACTTTTTAAGGACCAGCGCTAAGCGGCTGGCCCGTCTGATGTTGGGCATAATGGCGGTAGAATCGATGCGTTGTTCTTTCGTGTTGATTTTGGTTATTTCCAGGAAGTGCTTCCGAAGCACTTCGAACTGCGGGAAAACCTCTTCTTCCGGGTGAGCCAGGGTGTATGCGTAAACCCGCTTCCGAAAGTCGTACAGTTCGCAAATGTACAGTTCACCCAGATTGCTCTGCCCCAGGGCATAGGCCACTTGATAGTCGAAGTAATACTGTTACATGAGTTAAGCACTTGCAGGATGCCTTTGGATAACTTGTTAAAATAAGGGTTCAAGGAAGAATGTTCTCATCACAACCTTGGGTTAAAAAATTAATAACAGAATGTATGCAAAAGAAAAAACCGCTCCATCGGTGTTCGGTTAAGCCCTGAATATTCCATTAACAACCAGAGATGGGGCCTTATCCCTGGAAAATGAATGGCGAAAATTGTTCTTTGAAAAGAAGGAATATGCCCTTCCCTTTGTGGAATTCTCCTCCAAATAATGTTCGCGAGGAGGTTCCACATTGGCTCTGATTCCCGGAAAAATTCATCCGTACGAAATCGAAAACACGAACAAGATGTTCTCTCCGGAGTGGCTAAGGGAAACAGCGGCCAAAGTCGGATACGTCCAGCACAACCGGAAGATCGACCCGGTCACCTTTTTCTGGGTCGTGGTGCTTGGCTTTGGAGTTGGAGTGCAGCGCACCATTGCCTCCTTAAGGAGGGCCTACGAGACGGTCTCGGCGGAAACGCTGGTCCCATCCTCTTTTTATGACCGCTTCAATAAGGGACTCATCGCCTTTTTGAAAGAGTGCCTGGCGCACGGCATAGCGGATCTGGCCAGCCACGCCAGCCTTACGCTCTCAGATAAACTGAAGGGGTTCAAGGACCTGATCGTGGCCGACGGCACGGTCATCAGGCTACACGATAAATTAGCCGAACAGTTCCCGGGAGCAAGGGGCAAGGCCGAGCTCAAGATCCACACCGTCACCGGAATCACCGGCAACACGAGGAGCATTGCCATCTATCCCGGCAAGACCGCTGAGATCAAGACCATCCGCATCGGCTCCTGGGTGAAGGACAACATCCTCCTGTTCGATCTCGGCTATTTCAAGTACGAGCTGTTCAGCAGGATCAGAAAAAACAAAGGCTACTTCGTAAGCAGGCTCAAGCAATCGGCCAACCCGACCATCGTCTCGGTGCTGCGCGCCTACCGGGATAATCCGAGCGACCTTGCCGGCAAGAAGCTCAAGGAGATCCTCCCCCGGCTTAAAGGGGAGGTAATCGACGTGGAGGTGGAAGTCTTTATCAAAGGCAGTGCCTCTAAGACCAGGAAGGCCGAGAAAGACGGGACGTTTGAAATTTATCACCCCAGGAGCGGCAAACCTAAGGTTAAAGAAACCTTCCGCCTGGTGGGAGTGCTCGATGAGGAAAGCAGGATGTATCACCTCTACCTCACCAACATCACCCCGGAACAGCTTTCAGCAGAGGATGTGGCGCTCCTTTACCGGGCGCGCTGGAGCATCGAACTGGTTTTCAAGGAACTAAAGCGCCTCTACCAGCTGGATGTGATCTCCAGCGGCGCGCCTGCCGTGGTAGAATCCCTGGTCCTGGTGGCCATGCTGACCCTGGTCGTAAGCCACCGGCTGCTTAACCACATGCGGTTGCTGGCACCGGAGAGAAGCGCTCGCTTTACCCCTCTGCGCTGGGCCGAATCGTTTTACTCTATTGTGCCAGTTATAATGACCCGTGTACTCAACGCTGTCGGCATTGACGAGGATCCTCTCCTGCTCATTATTTACTTTATGGCTGAGGGCGTCGATCCCAACGTCAACAGAGAACGCCTGTTGTCGCCCTG
>JBFMEJ010000203.1:0-3899 GCA_040753275.1 Bacillota bacterium | reverse complement strand
TAGCGTTTAATTCCCTTCCTCCCGAGGCGCAAAGAAAGTACCTTGAGGACCTGGCCGGCCAGGCGGAAGGCAAAGCAGAAATGCCATCCCCCTCCCCCGCCCCGGCGGAGAAAATCACAACGGTGGCCGAGCTGGTGGCGAAATACGGCCAGGAAAGGGCGGACAAGATCCTTGAAAAAGCCTTCGAGCGGGAGCGGTGGGTAAAAGAGTTTTTCGCTATCCGGGACAGCGAGGAGAAAAACAAGCTGGATCGGATCAAAGCCCTGGCAAAAAAGCGAACGATTTCCGAAACCACCCTTTACCGGTGGGCGGAAGCCTACGAAAAGGAGGGGTTACTGGGTTTGGTTCACGATAAGTACCGGCAGCCCGGGCCGGGGCTGGACTTCACAAACAGGCGGACCGTGCCGCCGGAGATGCGCGATTTTATTGTCGGCCTTTACGCCACTTACGATGCCAGGCGGGAGCCGAAAGTTTCGCACGTGATCAGGGAGGTCAAGCGCGTGGCCGCGGAGCGCGGCTGGGAAGTGCCCAGCAAGGCCACCTT
The DNA here is from genome assembly GCA_040753275.1 of Bacillota bacterium. Classification (GTDB taxonomy): domain Bacteria; phylum Bacillota; class Desulfotomaculia; order Desulfotomaculales; family Nap2-2B; genus JAIMBK01. The sequence goes on along the minus strand of JBFMEJ010000203.1, from coordinate 3,355 downwards.
CTACCGGGTGATCGAGGAAATCCGGGAAGGGTTAAAAACGGCCGGCCGCAAGGGGATCGAAGAATGGCGCAAAACGCACATGCCCAAGACCCAGCGGGATGTGACCGCCAACATGGTGAACGAATACTGGGTGGGGGACGGGCACGACTTTAACATCTTTGTCGATTTCTACGGCCGGCCAAAGAAGATAAGCGCGTCGGTCTGGATGGACTGGCGCAGCCGGAAGGTCACCGGCTGGTGCGTCGCCGACCAGACCAATTCCCGGACCATCGGCCTGGCCTTAAGGCACGGGATCAGGAGCTGCGGCGTTCCGGGAACGGTTTACACAGACAACGGCAAGGATTACAAGAGCAAGTATTTAAGCGCCGTTTACGCCGACCTGGGGATCGAGGAGCTTTTCTGCACCCCGCGCCAGCCCTGGGCGAAGCCGATTGAGAGATTTTTTGAAACTTTAAACGATCAGGTGATCAGGCACCTGCCCGGCTTCTGCGGCGACAATCCAAACGAGCGGCCGGCCGGGTTTGACGAGAAAAAGCTGCACCGGGCCGGCAAGCTGCTTAAGATCGAAGAGTTTGTGGAGATTTTTGCCCGGGCCGTTGAGGAATACAACGATACGGTACACAGCACTTTAAATGACACTCCCAACCACGTATTTGACAGCCTGCCCAAGTTCAGACCGGGGAAAGTCAACGAAAGGCTGCTGGACATCCTGCTCATGGTGAGGGAGCACGCGAAGGTATCCCCGCTGGGTGTGCGGGTCTGCCGGCGCTGGTTCTGGGCGGAAGAGCTTAGCGATCTTGTGGGTGAGGAGGTGCAATTGCGCTATGATCCCAACCGGCTTGCGGAGATCCTGATTTTCTACCGCGGGCAGTTGGTTACGGTGGCTACTAACGCGGAGGTTTCCAGGATGGGGGCTTCCCCGGAAATGCTGGAGAAAATCGCGAGGAAAAAGTACCGCGCGGAAAAGAACATCAAGAACGAAATCAAGAGGTACAACGAAACGGTGGAGGCCATCCTTTCCGGCAAGCCGCACCTTTTCCCCGGCGCGGGCCAGGCAGATCCGGACAACGTGCAGCTGTTGACCGGCAAGGAAAGGCTGGTCAAGGAGGTGGAAGCGGCCAGGGAAAAGCAAAAAGGGCGGTCCCAAAAGGAGCAAACCTTGTCCAGGAGTGAGCGCCTGCTGATGGAGCGGGGGGCCAGGGTGCTCTCCAGGTAAAAAGAAGCCCCCTGACGGGGGAAACAAACGCACAAAAGTATTATACCACGGAAATTAGGATGGGAGGTTATATGATTATGGCGAACGTGCTTGAACTCAAGCAAACTGATGATGTTGAGAACGAAGACCCCAAAGCGTGGCTTAACCGGCAGATAAAAGAGCGCGGGATACCCTTGACTTCGTTTGCCCGCGACCTGGGAGTTTCGCATACCATGCTTTCCCTTTACCTGCGCGGAAAAAAAGACAGCAAGAGCATAGAGGGCAAGGTCCGGGAGATGATGTCTAAGGAAGCCCAGGGCGCTCCGAAGAGCGACCCCCCTGCCCACCCGGAGGAGCAGCTTTTCATCACCAGGGACTTTCAGCAGGCCCTGGCCATCTGCGACATGTGCCGGCAGGAAGGCGAAATCGGGCTGCTCATCGGCCACCCCGGAAGCGGCAAAACGACCGTGCTCACCGAATACTGCAAGCGGGACCCGGAGGCGGTTTTCATCCGGGCGCGGGCGACGATGACGGCAAAGGAAATGCTCTACGAGCTGGGGACGAAGCTGGGACTCACCCTTTCGGGGGGCCAGGCGGAGATGGAAAGGAAGATTATCACCCAGCTCAAGGAATACAAGAGGCTCGTCATTTTCGACGAGGCGGACTTTTTGATCACCAGGGAGTCCACGAAGCGGATGAACATTTTGCGGAGCATTTGGGACGAAACAAGGACGGGGATGGTATTCAGCGGCACTCCTGATTTCGCTGAGGATCTGGTGAAAGGTCCCAGCCGGAAAGAAAACCTCTCGCAATTTTATTCCCGGGTGCGCTGGGCATATCGGATGAAGGGCGTCAGCCGACAGGAGGCGCAGGAGATCCTGGCTGGTTACAACATTACGGACGCGGCGAAGGAGTACATGATCAAGCGCGCCTGCGACAAAGCCCGGGGGGGCCTGCGCCGGTTTAAACGGCTCTTGCAAAATGCCCTAGACCTGGCCCAGGGTGAGCAGATTACCATGGAGATCGTGGAAGAGGCAGACGATCTGCTGCTTTCGCCCGATAACCTGGGGATCAAGCTTTGAGGTGAAGATTTATGCGCATTGCCTTAACGGGGGCTCATGGTGTGGGGAAGACCACCCTGGCCAGGGCCCTGGCGGAAAAGCTGGATTTACCGCTGATTACCGACCGGGCGCGCAAAGCGGCGGCTTTGACCGGCATTGCCCAGGTGAGGGAGTTGCGCCAGGATAAAATGAAGGCGACTTTTTTCCAATATACCGTTCTGGTCCAACAGCTGGCGTGGGAGGCGCAAAATCCAGATGGTTTTGTTTCCGACCGGTCCGTGCTGGATTTGCTTGCGTACTGGTCTGCTTATGGGCTGGCAGATAATCACTCATATATGACCTTATGTTTCAACCAGGAGTACGATCTTTTGGTTTATGTGCCAATTGAATTCCAACTGGTTGGAGACGGCTTCAGGGATACAGAACTAAATTTCCAGCAAAGGGTAGATTATTTGATCAGGCAGTTGTTCACTTTAGCCTTTTCTGTCCGGAAGAAAATAACTGTTGGCGGTGCGCTTGAGGAAAGGGTGCAGGCGGTGATGGATGCGCTGCCGGGACTAAGGAGGAAACGAAGGGGAGAAAAGGTTTGGTAAACAAGGCATGGATTGTCAGCGACCAAGTGGGGAGCGTGGTGGTCTTCGCTCCCCGGAGAAATGATGCCCTGGAGGCGTTTTACGGCGAAGAGGGAGGAAGTTGCGCCCCGCTCTATTCCGACCCGGTGGTCCGGCGGGCGAAGAAGTACGACCAGTACGCCGACCGGGGGCGGGTGCCGGCGGAGGTGTTGATTGCGGACGGGTGGGAGGTCCCCTGTCGGAAGTGTTCCTACATGGTGGGAAAAAAGGAGCTTTCTTTAGGGGCCCGGGTGGACGGAGACGAGGTTTACTGCCAGTTCTGCGCCGGCGAGTTCTACGAGGAAGAGCTGATGAAATCTGCTGGAGGTGAAGAGAAATGTTGATCGTCATCGATCCCGGGCACGGGGGGCGGGACCCCGGGGCCTGCGGGAACGGGCTGCAGGAAAAAGACATCACGCTGCAACTGGCAAGGCTGGTGCATGACAAGTTATCAAGATACGAAGCGGACGTGCAGTTGACCAGGGTGG
>JBFMEJ010000202.1:0-3903 GCA_040753275.1 Bacillota bacterium | reverse complement strand
TCCCCCGTGCCTTTTCAAAATTTCCACGGCCCGATCAATATCTTTCTCGCTGGCAACCACGGTGACCAGGAAGGCTCGTCCCCCGGCCATTCCGTAATTGGTATCCCCGTAGCCGCTGACCGAGGGGTCGGCGGCCAGCAGGACGCGCTCGTCGCCCATGTCCGTTCCCGAGGAATAAAGGGTCAGGCCGGTCAAGCTGGTCGCCCGCCCGGCCACAGCGTAATTGATTTCCGCGTCGTTTTCCACCCCGAAACGGGAAATCCGGTCCACGGAAACAGTTTCGAAACCGGCGTCTTTCAGTTCCGAAGCCGCCCGCTGGGCGCTGGCGGTGGTAGGAAAGTAGGCCAGAGCGGAACGTTCGCCGGGTGACAGCTGCATTGGTTTTGTTTACCCCCCTTCCAGGCTTATTCGCAAAGCCGCCAGAGGCGGAAAAATCCGGAGAGGTATAAGTTTATTTTTTCCCCAAACGACTTTATTAAATTCAGACAGATATAACCTGGATTAACATACTATACCAAAAAAGAGTTGCCATTCAGGACTGCCGCCCTCTCCGGAGCGAGCCGGACAATTCCAGCCCGGATGACACTATTTTCGAAGGAGGAGAGGAGGCAATATGGTTTCCCTTTGACCTTTATGTTATAATAATCAAAATTAAAGAAAAGGGAGTGTCCTTGTTTGTACCCGGAAAGGTTCGCAAAAATCGGCCTCACCTTTGACGACGTTTTACTCGTCCCGGCGGCTTCCGAGGTTTTGCCCAAGGACGTAAACGTTTCCACCAGCCTTACCCGGAAGATAAGGTTAAACATACCGCTGATGAGCGCCGCGATGGACACGGTGACCGAAGCCAGGCTGGCCATCGCCCTGGCCAGGGAAGGAGGCATCGGGGTCATTCACCGCAACATGTCCGTCGAGCGGCAGGCGCTGGAAGTGGATAAAGTAAAGCGCTCCGAACACGGAGTGATTTCCGACCCCATTTACCTCTCTCCGGAAAGCCCCGTCAGCGAAGCCCTGCTCCTGATGGAGCGCTACCGTATTTCGGGGGTGCCGATCACCGAAAACGGCCGGCTGGTGGGGATTCTGACCAACCGGGACCTGCGTTTTGAAAAAGATTTCAGCAAGCCGGTCGGCAAGGTGATGACCAAAGAAAACCTGATCACGGCACCGGTGGGCACCACTTTGGAACAGGCCAAGGAAATTCTGCAGCGCTATAAAGTGGAAAAGCTGCCCATCGTCGACGAAGATTTTAATTTACGCGGGTTGATCACCATCAAAGACATTGAAAAGGCCCGCCAGTACCCTTATTCGGCCAAAGACGGGCGCGGCCGCCTTTTGGTGGCGGCGGCGGTGGGGGTGGGCTTTGACGGGATGGAAAGGGTGGATGCCCTGGTCCGCGCTAAAGTCGACGTGATTGTGGTGGACACGGCCCACGGACACTCGCGTTCCGTCATTGAAATGGTGAAAAAGATCAAGAAAAAATACCCGGAAATTGATGTGATTGCGGGCAATGTCGCTACGGCGGAAGGGACGCGGGATTTGATTGAGGCCGGCGCTGACGCCGTGAAGGTGGGCATCGGGCCCGGCTCGATCTGCACCACGCGGGTGGTCGCCGGGGCCGGCGTACCGCAAATTACAGCCATTTACGAGTGCGCCGCCGAGGCGTCCCGCTATGGGATTCCGATTATTGCCGACGGGGGGATCAAGTATTCCGGGGACATTACCAAGGCCATCGCCGCGGGGGCCGACGTGGTGATGATCGGCAGCCTGTTCGCCGGCACCGAGGAAAGCCCCGGGGACATCGAAATTTACCAGGGGCGGAGTTACAAAGTTTACCGTGGAATGGGCTCGCTGGGGGCCATGAAGGAAGGGAGCAGGGACCGTTACTTCCAGGAGGGGCAGGAAAAGCTCGTGCCCGAAGGGGTGGAGGGGCGCGTTCCCTACAAAGGCCCGCTGGCCGATACTGTTTACCAGCTCATCGGGGGTTTGCGCGCCGGCATGGGCTACTGCGGAACCCGCAATATTGAAGAACTGAAGACCAAAACAACCTTCCTGCGCATTACGCCGGCCGGTTTAAGGGAAAGCCACCCCCACGACGTGGTCATTACGAAAGAAGCTCCCAACTACAGCCTGCGCTAGCCTGCTGCCCCGGCCGCCGGCTGTCCGGCGCCCGGCAATCAGCAGGATCCGGCAGCGGTATCCGGCCGCGTTTGCTTTTTACGCTTTTGCCTTTTCCCCTAGCCTGCCCCGGCTTCCGACGTCCGCCGTCCGGCGGCGGCCGAAGCGGACAGGCTGCCCTGATTTAAAAACTGCAGTTCAGCAAAGAGCTTCCGGTCCGCCATCGAGATCTGTTTCCCGAATTTAACCATCAGCACGTTTGCCGGATGTTCCAAAATGGCGGGGTCGTCCGTGGCGGTTTTTTGCATCCCCACGGCGCCGAAAAGCCGGGCCAGCATGTTCTGATATTGCCAGACGTCCATCCGGGTCCTGGCCAGGTCCCAGTGCCAGTAAAATTCGGTCGTGATTATAATGTACTCCTCCAGTACCGGGTTGCTAAAGGCCAGTTCCAGGAGGTTTTGGGCGATTTTAAACCGGCGCCACTCCGGAGCGATCTCGATGGTGCCCACTTCTAAAATCCGCGGGTGTTTGGACCAGCGGCTGTAGCGGTGGGGGCGGTGAAAGGTAACGTACCCGACGATCGTGTCGTTGTGCACAGCGACGTAGACCATTCCTTCCGGCAGCCCGGCAATTTTAACCAGGGCTTCTTTTTGTCTTTCGGCCGGACGGAAGTTGGTTAAGCTTTCTGCGATGGCAAGCCGCTTTAAAGATTGGCTGCTGACCGGGCCGGATAAGTCTACCCTGCCCCGGGAGGTTCGGACCGATAAGTTGTTTGCCGGTTCCGGGCAAACCAGGCTCATTATTAACCCACTCCTCCACCATTTAGGCCGTCTATTTTCCATTGGGGGTTAAAAATCTACCATTCACCAATATTATAGCGGGTACTTAAGTTTTTTACAAGCCCTCCCAGGGAAAAATTTTTTAATTCGTTAATTTTTTTGATAAATACGAAGAATGTAGGAAAAAAGTGGAAAATTATTTAAAAAATAAAAAGGGATGCAGCTATTCCCAGGGAATTATATTTAATAATACCCGCAATTTAATCATTATTACGCAAGGAAGGTGGGTTTTTTCTTATGCACGGGAAGCTGCACTCCCTTACCGACGTCTTAAAGAAAACACTGTTTTTTTTCGAAACTTTAACTCCCGCGGAGCTGGCCCCGTACGTCCAGCAAAAAATGCTGCAGGATTACAGCCCGGCTAAAGTAGAAGAAAAGATCGCTTTCTGCCTGCAGCAAAACCCTTGTTTTGTTCAAGATAAAAACGGTTCGTGGCGGCTTAACCTGGAGGGCAGACGGGAGAACGACGCTTTTTACGCCCTCCTGTTGAAGCGTCAGCAGCCCCTGAGCCTGAAGGAAGTGATCCGGGAAGCCGGCGTAAAACATAAAGATAAGAAATTTAAACGGCTCATTGCCGAGGAAGCCGGCCTGATCTCCGACGGCCGGTTTATTCAACTGGAAAACGGTTTTTGGGGACTGACCGAATGGGAGGTGGAAGCAGAGCAGTACGCCCTTAAACACCTGGTGATTAAGGCGCTGAAAATGCACCCTGCCGGGCTCACCACCCAGCAGGTTTTTGACGTGGTCCGCGTCTGGCGGCAGACCGCCTTGCCGGAGGTGGAAAATTTACTGGAAAAATTCCCATACTTTGAAAGAATCGGAAACGGGGTCTGGGTTTACAACCCGGTTGCCCAGGTGGCTTACGAAAACCTGCTGAAGCGGTTTTTAAACGCCCTGGGCAAGCAAAAGGCACGCTGGCAGCAGGATCGCGAGCGCTGGCAAAAAAGGGTTT
>JBFMEJ010000201.1:0-3941 GCA_040753275.1 Bacillota bacterium | reverse complement strand
GCCTTTACCGCCGTGGCCGCGTTCCCCAGGCCCCTGGTGGCGGCGGTGAACGGCTACGCCCTGGGCGGCGGCTGCGAGTTTGCCCTGGGTTGCGACTTTATTATTGCTTCCGAAAACGCCGCCTTCGGCCTGCCGGAAGTGGGGCTGGCCATCATCCCCGGCGGCGGCGGCACCCAGTTGCTGCCCCGCGTTATCGCGCGCAATAAAGCGAAAGAGCTGATCTTCACCGGCCGGCGCATTTCCGCCGCCGAAGCCTACCGGTTGGGGCTGGTGAACTACGTCGTTCCCCCGTCGGAACTGATGAACAAAACCATGGAAATCATGGCCGAAATCGTCAAGAACGGCCCGATCGCCTTGAGGCAGGCCAAGCGAGCGATCAACCTGGGGGTGGAGCTGGACCTGAACACCGCCCTGGCCCTGGAGGCCGAATGCTACAACGCCTGCCTGTATTCCGAAGACCGGGACGAAGGCCTGCGGGCCTTTAACGAAAAACGCAAACCTGTGTATAAAAACAGGTAAGAACATTTGCTTGAGCTCCCCTTGACCGCCAGGCGAGGGGGGTTTTGCTTTTTTCAAGTACAGAAAAGAACTGTTGACCCTGGCCATGCTCCGCAAAACCCAAGGGGAGGTAGAAGCCGGCTCGGAAGCCTTTAAAGAAGCCAGGGAAAAGCACGGTTTCACCAAATCCTCCCTGCCTGGCTGCGTTGCCAAAATCCGCAGCTTCTGGTTGGGTAAATATTCTGACGCCAACACCACGTAGGTTCTGCGGAAAGAGAAAAGCGAGTGGCTCTTCCCGAACTGCAACGGCGGCCACATATCCACAGGGTACATCGGGAGCATCATTACAAATTACGCCGGGTTTGCGGGTCTGGACGTTCACTCGCATGTGCTGAGGTGTACCTGCGTCGGAGGTTTAGGCCGCGTCCGGAATCAGCTGCAATACCCGTATCGGTTGGGAGGAGAAAGCTGGACCAACGCCAAATCTAACGAAGGTAAACTGTTCAAGTATTCAAGAAAAATGGACAGGTTAATGGGAAGGTAATACCTTATCATTTGCACTTCCTGAATTTATATCCGTACCTTACGACGCCTTCTTCTGTATACATTTTCCGGAGCACAGCCTCCACGGGCATCCCGATGGCAACGTCCTCCACCGGCGTATCCACCAACTGAGCAACGATCCTCGGCCCTTCATCCAGTTCCACCAGAGCGACCGGGTACTTCCCTTTGAAAACGGCCTCGTCGGCAAACTCCGGGGGTGCTCCCGCACCCGCAATCACGGTAAAACTGTAGACCTTCCCCTTACCGCTTAACTGGATCTCTTCAAAATTATTTAATTCTCCGCAGTACTTGCAGGCCGCCTTGGGGGGAAAGTTTATCTTCCCGCATCGGCGGCATTTTAAGCCAACCAGCCGGTAACGCTGGGCAATCGCCCGCTGGTACATCGGCACGGAGATATGCGCACCCAAAGACGATCACCTCACAGAATTACTTTTTTTAACTTGAGGTATTGAATATAATCAATATATCGTTTTTCGGCAAGCTGCTCCTTTACGCCCGGTGAACGTGCCAGTTCTTCAATCGCCCTGGTAACACGTAAGCTAAAGGCGATGCTGCCCGCTCCCGATCCGTAGGCGGCGACCAGAACCCGTTCCCCCGGCAGGCAGGCATCCAGAACGGCGGCCAGCCCCAAAAGGGCGGAGCAGACACCTGTATCGCCGGTCTGTTTGAAGAGCATTCCCGGAGCGTTCTGTTCTTCCCGGAAACCCAGTTTTAAAGCCAGCCCCCGGGCAGCGCGCCCGTCCGTCTGGTGGATAACAACATAACGGTAATCCTCCGGGCGGGCAACCAGGTGGTTCAAAAGCTCCTTTACGGAGCGGGCAACCAGGCGGTTGTATGCGTCCGAGGTAAACTGGCGTACGCCGATGTCGGTTAAATAGTCTTCCCCTTCCGGGCGGTACCGCTCGCCCAATTGCTCAGCAACAAAGGAAGTATACCCCTCAACTTCAGCGATGACGTTTTCGCCTCCCAGCACAAAAGCAACCGCTGCCGCTCCCAATCCATGCTCTAAAGGTTCCCGCGGATGGGCGCGAGGGGTGTCGGCTGCGATCACCAGCGCTTTTTTGCCCATCCCCGCCTGGAGATAGGCTAAAGCAGTCAGAAACGCCTCGGCGCCGGCCCGCGTCGACTGCCCGTGCTCCGTGCTGAAGAGATTGTCCTGCAGGCCGAGCATGGCCGCCGTCTCTCCAGCGGTCAGTTTTTCCGCGTAGGGATAACTGGTCGACGCCCAGTTTAAAATATCCACGGCACGCCCGTCGTCCGGAAAACGGAGGGCCTGCCGGGCCGCGGCAATCCCCATGGTAAGTACATCCTCGTCAATGTCGGGAACTGGTTTTTCCACAATGTCGGCGGCGCAGCTCCCCCAGGCCTTTTTATACTCCTCTCTGGTAATCCGCAGACGGGGGATATACGTGCCGTAACTGATGATTCCCACAGCGGACATTTTTACGCCCCCCTCTCGTAAAGGCTGTATATGAAGACGGTGGCCGTACCCCCCGAACCGCCCACATTGTGGGAAAGGGCAATCTCGGCGTTTTTAACCTGTCTGGCGGGTTCTTCGGCCTGGCCGCGCAGTTGCTTGAAAATCTCGTAGGCCTGGCCAACGCCCGTAGCTCCAATGGGGTGCCCTTTGCTCTTCAAGCCACCACTCAAATTAACAGGGAATCTCCCGTCTGGAAAGGTCGCCCCTTCTTCCAACAACCGGCCTGCTTCGCCTTCTCCGCAAAAACCCAGGTCGTGGTAAGCTACCACTTCCGCGATGCTGAAGCAGTCGTGCACTTCCGCAAAGTCGATATCAACCGGTTTAACGTTAGCCTGTTGGTATGCCTGGGCGGCAGCAATCCGCGCTGCTTTAAAACTGGTTACCACGTCCCTATCTTGGATGGCCAGGTAGTCGCTGCCGGCTCCGAAGCCGATCAGGTAAACCGGACGATCCGTGAATTCCCGTGCCCGCTCTGCCGCACAGAGCAAAACGGCGGAGGCTCCGTCTGTGGTCGGACAGCAGTCCCAGATGTTTAAAGGGTAGGCCACCGGGGCGCCGGCTACTACTTCCTCCAGAGTGACTTTTCGCCGAAACTGGGCCTTGGGGTTAAGCAGCCCGTTTTGGTGGTTTTTAATGGGCACCTTGGCCAGTTGTTCGCGGGTTAAGCCGTAATCGTGCATGTAACGGGCGGCGACGAGGGCGTAAATCCCAGCAAAGGTCAGCCCGGCCAGTCTTTCAAATTCGGTATCTCCTGATATCCCCAGCCAGTAACGTCCCTTGCTGGAAGAGACATCGCGCATTTTTTCCACCCCGCCAGCCAAAACCACGTCAGCCTTTCCCGAAGCTACCGCTAAAGCGGCGCTGTACAGGGCAAACCCGGAAGAGGCGCAAGCGTTCTCCACCCGGATAGCCGCCGTATGGGGAAGACCGACGTGCCCAAGCAACAGGGCCGGCAATTGCCCGAGCTGAAAGCCGCTACCGCAACTGAGCGAGCCGATGTAGGCCGTTTTGATTTCTTTGGGGTCGATTCCTTTATCTACGCTTTTAAGCATTTCCACGTATGCTTCAGCGAACAGCTCTTTAACGCCTTTTTTGGGAAAGTCCCCGTACGCCGTCTGCCCAGCGCCGATGATCGCTATATTTCTCATCCTGGGTTTCATGCCCCCCTTTTTATCTGCCGGTATAGTTTGGCTTTCTTTTTTCCAGGAAGGAGTTGATTCCCTCAAGGTGGTCAGCGGTGCCGAAGATCACCGTTTGCGCAAGTCTTTCCAGGGCAAGGCCGGCTTCCAGGTCGGTGGCGCTCCCCTGATTGATCACCATTTTGGCAAAACGCACGGCCAGGGGGCCCTTTTCCAGAATCATTGACGCCATTTCTTTTGCTGCCGCCAGTGCCTGACCA
>JBFMEJ010000200.1:0-3951 GCA_040753275.1 Bacillota bacterium | reverse complement strand
AGGCCGTGGGCTGTTCTGTATTGTTTGCCGGATTTACCATGGCCGTCATGCAGTTAAGCGGGGTGGTCAGCCGGATAATCTGGGGATTGATTGCAGATTTTCTTTTTGCCGGCAGGCGGATTCCTGTTCTGCAAATTATCGGTTTGGTAACGGTTGCCGGACTGGTGGGCCTGGCCTTTTTGGATCCGGCAATGCCTGCCTGGGTGATCTGGTTAATCGTGGCAACGGCCGGGGCTGGCTCGGAGGGTTTTCCAGGTACCGCCATTCTCTTGCGGGCGGAACTGGCGGGCAAAGATCTGGCTGCTACTTCCACCGGGTTGGGAATGGCCATCTCGTTTTGGGGGGTTCTTTTCGGCCCGCCCTTCTTTGGATTCGTGGTAGATACGATCCATTCCTACCAGTTTGCCTGGCTGACGCTGGCCGTGATTACTTTAGCGGCAACTGTCCTCTTGCGGTTTATCCATGAACCGGGGCACGGGGCAATATTGGAACGGCGGGCATTACCGGGCGGTTAAATCCTCAAAGGGGGCTACGCCCGGTCTCCCCGCGACAGGATCAGATTCATTGCCTTTTGCTGCGAAACGGCCGCTTCGTCGGCAGCTTTGGCAAACATCCGGCGCAGGGTGGGATCAATGATTTCCGTCTGGATCAACGTAAAAGACAGACAGGCCATCCGGGCGTCTTTTTCGTAATCCTGGAGCATATCCATATCCGTAAATTTCATATTAGTTCACTCCTTAGTTATAGCCTCGTAATATTCTTGAAAGAGAAGCTTGGCTTTCTGCAGCTTATCTGCTTCTTCCCGGAAATAGTTGGCAATTTCCTGGTCGGTGCAGTTGCCCGCGTAAAAATTGCACTTCCGGGCGGCCACTTCGGTTTCGCTGATTATTTTTACGACGAAGGCTCCTTCTTTAATTCTTTGAACTGTTGTCGGGTCAAACTCTCTTAACTTTGGTTTATTCTGGTTGATGAATTTAAACAGGCTGAGCATGTAAAAAATACCTCCCGTTTTAGCCTTTCCCATTGCCCATGTAATTATACTTATTGTCGAGGGACTAGGGCGATTGGGAGGGTACAAGCCCGCTTTTTTTAGCTGATGAGGAAGGATGAATGATGGATGATCCAATTGTCAATGATCCTTTGTTTTTGTTCTAAAATACTTTTTCCTGGTGAATTCCTCCTGCACCTCGTTTAATGCTTCCCCGAAGCGCTGGAAGTGGACGACCTTCCTTTCCCTCAGAAACCTCAATGTATCCTTGACCCCCGGGTCGTCGGTAAGTCTGATCAGGTGTTCGCAGGTGGTGCGGGCCTTCGCGCAAGGCCCTGGCCATAGCCGTAAAAAACGGCAAGCCCACTAAGAGATATACGATTTTTCATCAAACCAGAAGTATAAAAATTACTATTTATTCCCATAATACTATATGAAAAATTCAAAGTATATCTAATCGTAAAGGAGGTGGCATGATTGAAGACGCTTTCTCAAATCGCACTCATCCTTGTCATCATCGGCGCCCTTAACTGGCTGCTTGTCGGCTTATTTCAATGGGACCTGGTAGCTGCCCTGCTCGGGCCGGGGCCGTTTGGAGAATCCTCTATTATTAGCAGGATCGTCTATGCCCTGGTTGGCCTGGGCGGCTTATATCTAATCCCGCAATTTTTCCTTAAAGAAAACAGAGTCAAAGTAGATTAACTTTAAGTAGACTAATCTTCCCGGTTTTGCGTGGGTTCTCCTGATCAGGCCCACGTTTTTATTTTTTCGAGCTGTTTTTTGTTATAGAACCAAAATATTCCGGAACATTTTTGCCTTTGCCTTCGTCTTTTTACGATAGAACGGTCAGCGAAAAAGGAGGGGTGGGTCAAGGAGAGCGGGTTGAAAATTGGAGCCGCGGCAGGGGATTTAACCGAATTTTTAAATCGGCCAAAAGAAAGGACGGGAGGGGTTTAAGTGTATAAAAAATCTTTTCTTATTTTAACTTTAGCCGCAATGATCCTGCTCGTTTTCACCGCCGCCGCTTTTGCCGGCGAGAATGCTCCCGGGCCAAACATGATCAACGTAACGGGCAGCGGGGTGGTGAAGACGGCGCCTGATGTGGCCGATATTACTTTTGCGGTGATCACTGAAGCACCGCAAGCCGAAGGCGCCCAGGCTGAGAACGCCCGGTTGACTGCAAAAGTTTTGGAAGCCTTGCATAATAGCGGCATCTCCAAGGAAGACGTTGTCACTCTAAATTACAGCCTTTTTCCCAGGCATGTTTACCAGGAGAAAAAGCCTCCGCAGATCAGCGGTTACGAAGCCCGCAACGAAATCCGGGTGACTGTGCGGGACACCGCTCTGGTAGGCAAGATCATTGACGTAGCAGTAAAAAACGGGGCGAACCAGGTGCGCAGCGTAGTGTTTCGCGCCGAAAACAGCCTGGCTCAAAAAATTGAGGCACTGCGCCAGGCGATTACGGAAGCCCGAACAAAGGCGGACGTCATTGTCGCCGCCCTGGGCAAAAAGATTGTCGGCGTGAAGTCGGCCACCGGCACCTGGCACGATGATTCGCCGCCGCCCATTATTTATGAAAAGGCGACCGGCCTGGGGAGTTCGGTGCCGATTAGCCCCGGCCAGGTGGAAGTGAGGGCGACGGTTGAGATTGTCTATATAATTGAATAGTTCAAGCCGCAGATGACGCGCTTGAGGGGGACACTCGCCTGAAAGGGGAGAAACAGCCCGGCCTCACAAGGTCTGTACTGCTCATGTTCTGATGCTTGAGCTCTGGCGTTCATTCTCAGTACGCCGGCGGCTGCGTTTACCTTTAAAGGGCAGGCTGACTTTTTGCACGCCCATTTCCTTTAAAGCGCGTTCGTTGGCCGGAGTCCAGAATCCCCGGTCGGTAGCAGCACACTTAAGTGGTACTGGTGTTTGAGTGCTGTTAGGCGCAAGAAGGTTTACGCAGGAACGGAGGGCCGCCCCAGACATTGGTGGTATTTGTTCCGAAACGGCGTAAAGAAGCGCTCATCATCCAGCCAGGCATCAAGCTTGGCCAGATCTTCCGGGAGTTCAGAGACTTCGGGCGGCAGCAATAAATCCACCAGTGATATTTATCGGCTTTCTTCCTGCCGGAGGCGCAACATTATTTTTCACCTCCGCAGGAAACCGGGTTTTTGCGCCGAACCATGATCAGATCTACATAGGGATTCCCTCCCGGCGTTTGTTTGGTTTTCTCTCCTTAAACAATTCGCCACAGGAGCCGGAATCCCACTGCCGCATTCTTGACGCCATGAGGCTGGATGAGAGGGCAAAGTTGATTACCCATGTGGGCGGCGGTTATAGCAACAAGGAGGACTCGCTGGAAAAGTTTATTAAAAACTGGGCTCGTATCCCCAGGGAAATAGCCAGGCGACCCTGCATGTTTTCTAGTTCCATATGCTCCTCCAACGAACAAAAAGGCCGTGAAGGAACGGCCAGATAGAAAAATACCTGGTATTGTACCGGCAGCCCGGCGACAGTCGGCGTATTTAAAAGGCAGGCGCTGTGGTTGATTGCCGCTGCTTATTCTATGCTCCTACCGCCTGGTATTTCTGGATGACTCCCAGATTTCAATATTATCCCTGGTTTTTGCCTCTTTTGCTTATTGGTGCGGCGGTTGCCGTCAGGCTGGGGGTAACTAAACTGGCATAGGTTTTTCTCTGTGGGCTGTTTGCTTGTACGATCTGGTTTTCCCTGGCTATTTTTATCAGTCCAATGGTATAAAATTAAGCTTTTGTGATTTGATATTCCCCTGATTTCTCGGCGGGAAATTATTGTTTTCTTGCCGCCGAACCAGAAATTTCGCGTAAACGGCATCGTGGGCACTTGGGCCTGCATACAAGGGGGGTATAACGTGCAACAACTAGGCCAAGTTCATGCAAACCGACAAGAAGGGGAAAGCAGCCTGCAAGAGCAAGCCTGGGAAGAAATGGTACGGG
>JBFMEJ010000199.1:0-3971 GCA_040753275.1 Bacillota bacterium | reverse complement strand
ATCGGGCCTTCCTTTTCTGTACAGCAGCGAAACTTTTGACCTCCCCGGAGAAGGAGGCGCCGGATATATCGTAGAAATATAGGTATCATGGATGCGGAATAAAACCTCCCGGCTGCTTCCGCCCGCCGTTCGTTTGCCGTCGCTTAAGAGCTCCGGGCTGACGAAACATCGGCGGCGGGCCGGGAATTTTCATCCTCTGTTGGTGCCGCGAAAAAAGCGGCATGGAGGTCTAATCCCTATTTTCTGGGGGAGGCCTGGTAAATTTGCGGATCATCGGCGTGGATCCGGGGACGGCCAGGACGGGATTTGGAATTATTGATTTTTCTGCGGACCGGTTTGCCGTCGTGGACTACGGTTATATCAAAACCGGAGTCGATCTTTTGCTGCCCGCCCGACTCCAGCTCATCTACGAACAGCTGCAAAAGATCATTCAAAACTTCCGGCCTGAACGCTTTGCCATTGAAGAATTATTTTTCAATAAGAATGTCCGCACCGCCATGGGCGTGGGCGAGGCGCGGGGGGTGGCCGTCCTGGCGGCGGCCGGGGCGGGTCTGGTGATTTCCGAATACACCCCTTTGCAGGTTAAGCAGGCGGTTGTCGGTTACGGCCGGGCAACTAAACAGCAGGTTAAATATATGGTGAAGGCCATCCTGGGGCTGCCGGAGCCGCCGACCCCTGACGACGTTACCGATGCCCTGGCGACGGCCATCTGCGACGCATTCTCTATGTCGGGAAAGAATCTCTGGAAGTAGGGGGGCGGGCGGGTTGCTGGCTTTTTTACGGGGGGCGCTGGCGGCCGTTGGAAAAGAAGCGATAATTGTCGAGGTAAACGGCATTGGTTTTCAGCTGCAGGTGCCTGCTTCTACTTTAAGCCGGCTTCCCGGTTTGGGTGCGGAAGTAAAATTGCATACCTACCTGGCTTCCCGCGAGGACGGGGTATCGCTTTACGGGTTTTGGGGGCAGGACGAGCTGGCGATCTTCCGGTTGCTGCTCAATGTGAGCGGGGTGGGGCCGAAGGGGGCCGTTGGTTTGCTTTCCGCCCTGGGGCCGCAAGAACTGCGCCTGGCCATCGCGCAGGGGGACGTGGACGGTTTGACCAGGGCGCCGGGAATCGGAAAAAAAACCGCCCAAAGAATTGTTTTGGAGTTAAAAGACAAACTGGCCAGGGAAATATCGCAGCTGGAAGGGGAAGCTGCTGGCAAAAAGGCATCCTCCGAAGAAGAAGATGCCGTGGCGGCCCTGGTTGCCCTGGGCTATTCTGAAAGCGAGGCAAGGAGGGCCGCCCGCGCGGCAGCCGAAGATGCAGGCGGCGCCTTACCGGCGGCTTCCCTGGTCCGGTCGGCGCTGAAAAGGCTGGGGAAAAAAGCGTAAAAAGGCACAGAGGGACAAAGGCACAAAGGCACTTTTTTCTGTTGATTTGAGACAAGTTTATGTTTTATGCTTTGTTTCTGACGTCCGACGTCCGACGACCGACGACTGAATTCGGGGGTTTGCAGATGGAAGACCGGATTGTATCCGCTGTTTTAAAAAAAGAAGACCGGGAAGTGGAAGGCAGCCTGCGTCCGCGCCGGCTGCAGGAATTCATCGGCCAGCAGAAAGCAAAGGAAAGCATCGCCGTCTTTATCCAGGCGGCTTTAACGCGCAAAGAAGCCCTGGATCACGTGCTGCTGCTCGGCCCGCCTGGGCTGGGCAAAACCACCCTGGCCGGAATTATCAGCAACGAACTCGGGGTAAGTATCCGGATCACTTCCGGTCCGGCGATTGAGCGGCCGGGCGATCTGGCGGCGATTTTAACCAATCTGGCGCCGGGGGACGTCTTGTTTATCGATGAAGTGCATCGATTAAGCCGGGCCGTGGAAGAAGTATTATATCCCGCCATGGAGGACTTTGCCCTGGACATTATAATTGGCAAGGGTCCGGGCGCCCGCTCTATCCGCCTGGAGCTGCCCCGGTTTACCCTGATCGGCGCTACTACGCGCGCGGGCCTGATGACGTCGCCCTTGCGGGATCGTTTTGGGGTGATTGTCCACCTGGATTACTACGAAATAAACGATCTGGTGCAAATAGTGCTGCGTTCGGCCGCCATTTTAAAAATTGCCGTTGACGGCGCCGGTGCGGAGGAGATTGCCCGCCGCGCCCGGGGTACCCCCCGGGTGGCCAACCGCCTTTTAAAAAGGGTGCGTGATTACGCCCAGGTCAAGGCGAAAGGAGTGATCACCGGGGAAGTTGCCCGGGATGCCCTGAGCTTTCTCGGTGTTGATCCCCTCGGCCTGGACTTTATTGACCGGAAGTGTTTAAACGTTTTAATTAAAAAATTTTCCGGGGGGCCGGTAGGTCTGGATACCCTGGCCGCTGCCGTCGGCGAGGAAGCCGCCACCCTGGAAGACGTTTACGAGCCTTATTTAATGCAAAGCGGTCTGCTGGCCCGAACGCCCCGGGGGCGGGTGGCCACCCCCCGGGCATATGAACATCTGGGCCTGTCTTCGCAAAAGGACGGGGACCGGCAGCCCAGCCTCTGGTAGGCGGGCAAAACAGGAGGGACTTTTTAAGTGCGCCTGCTTTTGCACATTTGCTGCGCTCCCTGCGCGATTTATCCGGTGGATTATCTAAAGGAAAAGGGATTTGCCGTCTCCGGCTATTTCTTTAATCCCAACATTCATCCCTATACGGAATGGTTAAAGCGCAAAAACACGCTGGCGGAATATGCCCGGGAAATCGACCTGAAGTTGATTGTTGATGAAGATTACCGCCTGGAAGAATTCCTGCGGACGGTGGTTTACCGGGAGAACGTGCGCTGCCGCTTCTGTTATCTTTTACGCCTGCGGCAGGCGGCTGGGGTGGCGAAAAAGGGCGGTTTTGCCGGCTTTACCACCACCCTTTTGGTCAGCCCTTTCCAAAAGCACGAGCTGATCCGGGAAACGGGTGAAGCCGTTGCGGAAGAGTACGGCATCCCTTTTTACTATTTTGATTTCCGGCCCGGGTTTAAAGAAGCGACGGCCCGTTCAAAGGAAATGGGGATGTACCGGCAGCAATACTGCGGCTGTATCTATAGCGAAAAGGAGCGTTATTGCCCGGAAAACAGGCAGAAAAGCAAAAAGCCGCCGGGGGGCGGAAACAGGAGAATATGAAGGAGGAGTCGGATTTATGAGCGCTCCTTGGGAATCCCTGGGGAAAATAGTTTTGCTGATGGGTGTTTTTCTGGTCATTTTCGGCGGCCTGATGATTGTTTCGGGAAAAATCTTCAATTTAGGCCGGCTGCCGGGAGATATTTTCGTGCAGAGAGGGAACTTTACCTTTTATTTTCCCATTGTTACCTCCGTTTTGCTCAGCATCTTATTGACAATTATTTTAAATTTGTTATTTAGAAGGTAAAACTGGAAGGAAAACCCCCGGTTTGTGTCGAAAAACAATAGACATTGACAGGCCCAAAGACTCAAAAATGAAAACCCGGGAGCCGGTACGTGTCTCTTTTGATGAATAACCGGGGGGTTGACGGCTGAAATGTTCCGGCCAGGCAAAACAGGTTTGCTTGTTGTTTTGTTGTTTTTCTTTTTTGTTTGCAGGGGAGCGGAGGCTTTCGAAGAAGCAACGGTGGCGCCGGGAACGATCCGGGTGGGGCTTGCCCAGCAGGCGGCGCAGGTGGAATTTTCGATCGCCGGGGATTACGATTTAATCAGCGTTTCTGATCAAAAAGTACTTGTGTCCTTAAAGCCGGGGGAGCGCTGGCAGGCAAAGGCCGATTCGGGCCGGATCTCCCTTTTCCAAAACGGCCGGTTTTTCCAAAGCTTCACCGGCCCTTTACAGATGCGGTCAAGATTATCCAGGGCGGCCGTCCTGGCGGGGAGCGGAGAGTTGCGAAACCTTAGTCCCGGTGAAGAGATGATCGTTTTAGGGGCGGGAGGGCGTACTTCTCCGATGGACAGCGATTTATCCGGCCTGCACGTTTTGAGTGCCCAGGGGCTGGCGCCGTT
>JBFMEJ010000198.1:0-3976 GCA_040753275.1 Bacillota bacterium | reverse complement strand
GCCGATCCGGACGTTCCCGTTTTGCAGTTGAATTTGCGTTAATTCGGTCAGCCTGCACAGGCTGACCAGGTGCCTGACGGTCAGTTCCTTCCTGCGCAGGGCGGGAATCACGTCCGTTCCCCCGGCCAGCACTTTTTTCGGCTCCGGCAGGGTCGCCATCAGTTCCAGGGCTTCCGCCAGCGTCTGGGGCTGGTAATATTCAAAAGGCGGCAGCACCGGGTTCTCCTCCTCAACGCAAGGTTCCGTGGGGAATCCACAGTAATCAGCGCAGGCCGTCTTCGCCCTTGACCTCGCTCTTTTGCAGGCCGCCGATCCTGGGCAGGGGGCGCCCGGAACTGGTCACCGCCAGGGCGACGAGGATTTCATCGGCGGCGGGGGCGTCGGTCACCCGCACTTCCATGGCGTCGTAATGGGTGCGTACAAAGGCGGCGTCTTTATAGTGCAAAGGGACGTCGATGGGCGTGCCCATGCCCCCCCTCTTTTTGGCCGAAGGGATAATTGCCTTCCCGCCCTGGACCGCCTCCCGGAACGGTTTCCCCAGTTTCGGGTGGAGGATGGCCGCGGCGTGCTCCAGTTCGCCTAACTCGCCCACAATGGCTGCTTTCCCGTAGCTTTCCGCCGGCTCCCCGCCCAGGGCGGCGACGGCTTTTTCCCCTAACAGCCGCCCCAGTTCTTCCCCGGCATCAATCAGCTCCGTCAGGTCTTCAACGTATTTACCAGCAAAAGGATTTTTCATAACGGCCACAGCCGCCGCTTTTTTTATCGGTGCCGCCAGCTCAACCCCGTTTTCCATTTTGGTTTCTTCCACGATGGTTATAATTTTGCGCAGTTGCATCTAAATTCCTCCTTGTAAAGTTTACCGATGAAATTTAATAACCTCAATTGCCGAAGCGCTCCAGCTAACGGATTCCCGGTCGAATTTACTTTGATTTGATTAGTTTACGGCCTTTCCGACGTCCGATTTCTGACGACCGACGACCGTTTAGGGCGTCCACCACTCCACCCGGACTTCCTTCAACACATCCTCCAGCGGACGCAGCGCTTCCCGGCGGCCGCCCAGTTCTTCAAAGGTCTTGCGCGTCATGGTATATTCCACCGGGACGACGAGGGCCGGAGTGGGCACCCAGGCAAAGGGCGCGGCGGGCATTTTCTCCACGTCGGCAATAAAATTGATCCCGCCTCCCGGCATCAGGAACACCTCGGCGCCGCCGCAGGTAAGCCTGACTTTCCCCGCATGCACCCCTTTGGTCAGCAGAATAGGGCGCCTGGTCACCCCGGCGCGGGCGCTGCCGCCCACCCCCGCCCGGATCATTACGCTCACCCGGGCGTACTCGCAGGTTTCGGCAATGGCCTGAACTGCTGCCTTGACCGGCGGCGGGAGCGGGACTTCTTCCCAGTCCCCGTCTTCCCGCAGGCGAAATAAAGCGGCGTGCGTACCGGTGGTTTCGGTCACCAGCACGGTCATACCCGGCCGGGCGCGGTTTAAATCAACGCCGGCGATTGCTTCGCGCGGATTAACAATCGCCGTCCCTCCCCACCCGGGCCCGGGGTCGCCGAAGTAGCGCCCTTTCGTGCTTTTCCGCCCGCGGGGCACCACTCCGGAATAGGTGAACCCCGCCGCCGCCCCGGCCGGATGTTCGGAAAGGAGCCCGATGATGTGGTGGTCAAGGATGATGGCTTCGTCAACCACTCCCCGAAAATGTTCGGCAAACATACCGACCGTGGCGCTGCCGCAGCCCACCCGCATCCGGGCGTCCGGCACGCCGTCGATGACCGGCGGCTTCCCCAATTGCAGCAGGAGAGTGCTCCCGCCTTCCACCCGCAGCCTTACTTCCTGGCCGTTGGCCAGTTCGACGAGGGTGCGGGCCGCCCAGATCCCGTCCTGGCGGGTGAGGACATTCACTCCCCCCAAGGAAAGCATCTTGGCTCCGTACTGCTCCGTGGCCACCGCGCCGACCACCCGGCCGTCCCTTTTCACCCGGGCACCTTCTTCCCCAATGTCCAGGTTCGTATCGATCTTTACTTCCAGCTGGCTGTAGCTTAAGGGGGCCTCGGTAACCACCGTCACCACGTCTACCCCGGCCACTTCGGAGAAGACTATATACGGTGAAGGAATGCAGTCTGGGTAGGTGTTTCCGGCTCCGACCCCGGTTAAGAGGGGGTAAAGCTCCGGCCCCCGGCCGGTTCCCTCCCGGCGGGGCACCACCAGCGGCCGGTCGCGCACCATTTCGCCGCCCACGTTGCGGTAGCGCCGGCAGGCGCCCGGGTAACCTTCCCGGACCGTGCACTGGACCGGGCAATGTCCGCAGACAACGACATCCGGATCATCCCCCGGGCCCGCATAAGGCGCTTCCACCGGGCATACCTTCAGGCACGTCCCGCAGGAAACACATTCCCGGCCGATGGCGGCCTTTTTTTCGCTGATCTGGACGGCGCCCACCGGGCAGGCCCGGGCGCAGAGGCCGCAGCCAGTACAGCGATCATGATCAATTGCAAACACTGCGCAAAGACATCTCCTCGTTATAGGGATTAGGGGTTAGGGGCTAGGGATTAGGGGTAATAAGCTTCCTGGATTTTGACTATTTTCACCCTTTACGAGAGAGAACTCGGTTCCCACAAGAAATTACCTTGAAGATAAAATTAACAGAAACCAAGGGACTAAGGTGAAATTTCCTTGATTGATAGATAACTTTTATTTTCCTTTGTGCCTTCTGCCTTTGCGCCTCTTTCCTACACTATCTTCACCTGGCGCTTCGCCGGCGGGGTGTTGCGGCTTTTCCGCGCCCGCACTTCGCCGTCGATGAGCACCAGGGCGACGCCGGGGATGTCGCCGGCCGCAAAGGCCGCCAGGGCGTCTTCGCCCACGGAGCCCAGGGGCGCGTCCAGCACTACCAGGTCGGCCGCCAGACCCTCCTTCACCATCCCGGTGGACAGGCGGAAAACCCGGGCCGTGTTCCCGGTGGCCATCGCCACCGCAATCTCCGGGGGAACGTCGGCCATTGCCGCGGCCAGGCAGATGTTGCGCAAAATCCCCAGGGGAATGACGCCCGTTCCGGAGGGGGCGTCGTTGCCCATGATGATCCGTTTGTAATCCTTCCGCTCGTTAATCATTTGCAAGGCCGCGCAGGCCACTTTGGGGTTGCCGCACTGAACGATCTCCAGCGCAAAGCCGGTCCCGCTGATTAACTTTTCCACCTCGGTCATGCTCACTGCCGTCGGCCCCCCGTTAATGTGGGCCACCACGTCCGGCTTCACGGTCATCACGTCTTCGGCGGTAACCGTGGAACTCCCCGGAATGGAAGTGCCGCCGGTATGCATGGTCACCACCATGCCGTAGCGGTGGGCGATTTCCACCAGCGCCGCCGCCTCCGCGGGCTTTTTCACGCCGCCTAAGCCCACCTCGCCGACCAGCCATACCCCGGCCTGGGCCATTTCCGCAAAGTCTTTTTCCGTCAGCCCCGGTTCCAGGATCACCGCCCCGCCGTGGACCTTCACCCCGGACGGGCGGGCCTTGGCGTAAGACAGATGCGCCAGGATGGCCAGCGCCTTCACCCCGGCGGGGGTGGTGGGCCGGCCCGGCGTGTGCGCCTCCCCGGCCGAAATCATGGTAGTCACCCCGCCGTGCAGGCAGCTGTCGATGTAATCGATGGTTTTCTGCCGGGGCGCATAGTCCCCGAGCACCGGGTGGAAGTGGGAGTCGATGAGTCCGGGCGTAACGGTCATCCCGTCAACATCGTAGATTTCGTCCACCGCAAATTCCTTTAAAAGACTCCGGTCGCCGATTTTCTGGATTTTCCCCTCCGCCATGATCACGGTGTCCGCCTGCGCCAGGGGATGATCTGCGTCCCCCGTGACAACTGTCCCGATGTTGGTGAGCGCAACTGTTTTCATCAAAAGCTTCCCTCTTTTCATAAGCGTATTTCCAGGCTGTTCCCGGTTTAAAGCGGAAAGCCTGCTCTAAAAGTTACCTCAATCC
>JBFMEJ010000197.1:0-3989 GCA_040753275.1 Bacillota bacterium | reverse complement strand
CGCGGGGTGCGGGCAAAAAGCCGGGCAGCCCGGGACGCCCGGGCAACCGCGGGCGGAGCAGGCCCGAATTAAGCTCGGGATGCTGCCGATTATCGATAACCTCCCCTTCTGGCTGGCTCAGGAAAAAGGGTATTTTAAAGCCGAAGGCCTGGACGTGGAATTGATCCCTTTTCCCAGCGCGGTCGAGCGGGACAGCGCCTTTACGGCCCGGAAAATCGACGGGGCGGTGGGCGATCTGCTGGCCGTGGCGGCCTTAAATGATGCCGGCGTACCGCTGAAAGCGGTGAGTATCGCGATGGGAGCCAAACCCGGCGAGAGCAGGTTTGCCGTGCTGTCCTCGCCGGACTCAAATATTCGCAAGCCGGAGCAGCTGAAAAACGTCGAGATCGCCATGTCTTTGAATTCCATCATCGAGTACACTACGGACCGGCTTCTCCAGCATCAAGGGCTGAAACCGGACGAGATTAAAAAGGTGTCTATTCCGAAGATGCCCGTTCGCCTGGAATCTCTGCTTCAGGGGAAGGTAAAAGCAGCCACCCTGCCCGATCCGCTGGCCACCCTGGCGGCAATCAAAGGGGCCCACATCGTAGCGGATACCTTAAATGACAACGTTGCGCAGACCGTCGTCATTATTCAGCAGGAGATGCTGGATCAAAACCTGCCGGCGGTGAAGAAATTAATGAAGGCGTACGGGCGGGCCGTAGCCGATATCCAGGCCGACCCCGCCGGCTTTAACAAGCTTCTGGCGGAACAGGCGAAAGTACCGGAAGAGGTCCTGGCCAGCAAAGAGCACCGCCTGCCGGTGAACTTTTCAGCCCCGCAACTCCCGGCCAGAAAAGACGTGCAGGATGTGCTGGACTGGATGAAGGAGCGCAACCTTTTGAAAAAGCCGTTGAAGTATGAGGATCTGGTGGATGATCGGGTAATCGGTAAGAATTAGGGATTAACCCTCATGCCGCTTTTTCGGGGCATCAACAGATGACGAAAATAAGCGAATGCTGTTTTCAGGGCAAAGGTATAAAGGCACTGAGGCACAAAGAAAAGATGTGACAAAGGGGTATTTTACTTTATGCCTTTGTGCCTGGAAAACTTTGTGCCTGGTATTTCAGGGTAGAGACAGGTGATCTTATGCCTGGAGGGGGAGCTGCGGTACTGGTTGACCGCCTGTCCTTTTTTTACGCGCTCAACGGCAACCGGGTAGAAGCGTTGAAAGAAGTTTCTTTTTCCATCGAAGGAGGCGGAATTTATGCCCTTATCGGCCCTTCCGGCTGCGGCAAGTCCACTCTTTTGTATATTTTGGCCGGATTGCTTCCCCCCGGCGGCGGCAGGGTCCTGATCAACGGCGAGCGGCCCTTCCCCGGCCGGCGGGCAACTTCACTGATTCTGCAGGATTACGGCCTGCTGCCCTGGAAAACGGTCTGGGATAACGTGGTTCTGGGACTGGTGATCAGGCGCCTGCCGGCCGGTGAAATCCGCCGGAAAGGAGAAAAAGTCTTAAAAGAAATGGGTCTGTGGGAGCTGCGGCGGCGCTACCCCGCTGAACTGAGCGGCGGCCAGCGCCAGCGGGTGGCGATTGCCCGCTCTTTGGCCACTGAACCGGATTTGCTGCTCATGGACGAGCCGTTTTCCTCCCTCGACGCACTGACCAGGGAGGCTTTGCAGGACGTTTTGCAAAATATTTTGCAGAGCGGGGGTTTAACTGTTCTATTGGTGACCCATAACATTGAGGAGGCGGCCTTCCTGGGGCGCCGGGTAATTGTGCTTACCCCCCATCCCGGCTCCGTCTACCAGATTTTCGAGAACCCGCGGGCCTGTTCACCGGGTTACCGGAAGAGCGCCGAATTCTTTCGTTTGTGCACGGAACTGCGCAGCGCCCTGGAGTTTGCGCAGAAAGCGGACCTCTAGTGAAGATGCGGGTCGTGGTTGCCTATGATCCAAGCAGAAAAACAGGGGATGGTAAAAAGCTTTCTCTACTATAAACTGGCGCCCGTATTGACCTTGTTTTTGGGCTGGCACCTGCTGGCGGTTGCGCTGAACAAGCCTGGCCTGCCCACGCCGGGAACGGCCTTGCTTACTTTTTTTGAACAAATTCCCGCCGGCCTGTGGAAACATTTCCTGATCAGTTCCTGGCGCGTGCTGGCGAGCATTTTCATTTCGCTGCTGGCCGGCGTTCCGCTGGGTCTTTGGCTGGGGACGGAGGAAAAGTTCGACCGCTTTTTTGCCCCCCTGGTTTACCTGACTTACCCCATTCCCAAGATCGTTTTTCTGCCGGTGGTCATGATTTTACTCGGGCTGGGCGACCCATCCAAGATCTTTCTGATCACTTTGGTGGTTTTTTTTCAGATCCTGGTTACCACCCGGGATGCCGCCCGCAGCGTCAGCCAGGCGATGATCCTCTCGGTGGTTTCTTTAGGGGCGAAAAAGCTGGATATTTACCGGCACGTCATCTGGCCGGCGATTATCCCGGACGTTTTCACCGCGCTGCGGATCGGCTCGGGAACGGCCATTGCGGTTTTGTTTTTTGCGGAGTCCATCGCCAGCAGCGAGGGCCTGGGCTACTACCTGATGGACGCCTGGTCGCGCTATGCCTACCCGGAAATGTTTGCCGGAATCATTGCCATGGGCCTTTTGGGGTATCTGCTTTACGTATGTTTAGATGAGCTGGATAAAAAAATCTGTCCCTGGAAGGGGCGGTAGGGAAGGAACGAAGTAAAAAGGCACAGAGGCACAAAGGGAAAAAGGAAAAGAGGGAAAAAGGGACAAAGGCGAAAAGTATGAAGGCATAAAAGAAAAAGGGCACAAAGGCACAAAGGTATAAAGGGATAAAAATAAATAAAGGGAGAGAGAAGAGCAATATGCTGGGCGGACAACCGCGCAAAGTAGCGATTATCGGCGGCCCGGGAACGGGGAAAACCACCCTGATTAAACAACTGGATGTAGATTACAGCATGGCCGGTTACATTACCGATGTGGCTCTGGAATTTGCCCGCAGCTACATCGTCAGGTACGGCGTTCCGACGTCCATTTTTGAACAGTTTTTGCTCTACGAGGGGCAAAAGCAGCGCGAAGAAGAATTGCGGCACTGCGACATCATTTTTTGCGACAACGCCACAATTTTAAACTATGTATACGGACTGATGTGCTGCGATTTTAAAAACCCCAAGGAAGTGTACGCGCTGATGAAATTGTACGAATGGGCCATGAAGGATTTGCCCGGCTATGATATTTTTTACGTCCCCCGGGAATTTGCCCTGGAGAAAGACGGGGTACGCTACCAGGACGAAGAGTTTGCCGTGGTCGTAGACACGAAGATCAAAAATTTTTTAGATATCATGAATGTGCCGTATACTATAGTCAAAGGGGACTTGGCCTCTAGAGTGAAGACAGTCAAGGAGAAGCTGGGTTTTGTGGAGAAGCGGAGGAAAATGATCTGTTTACTGGATGGGGCAGAAGGTGTGCCGTCCGGGCAGGAGCCCGGAGCGGATCAATAGGAACGGGACCAGGGAACCCCTAATCCCTAATCTGCTGGGGTGGATGATGGATCAGCGTGAATTTGAACTGGAAATAACCGAAATGGCCCACCGGGGAGAGGCAGTGGGCAGGCTAAACGGCAAGGTTGTTTTTGTACCCTGGGCCATTCCCGGGGAAGTGGTCCTGGTTAGTCCGCGCCTGGAAAAGAAAGATTATCTCGAAGCGGAGATTGTGGAAATCCGCAAGCCCTCGCCGCACCGGATTGAAGGGCCCTGCGCCGGCTTTGGCCGCTGCGGGGGCTGCCACTGGCAGCATATCGAGTACGGCTACCAGCTGGAGCTGAAAAGGCAGGTGGTCGAAAACCAGTTGCGGCGCGTGGGCAAGATCGCCAATCCCGTGGTGAAGCCGGTTCTTCCCGCCGTTCGGCAGTGGCATTACCGCAACCGCGGTGATTTTTCGGTGAACAAGGAAGGATACTTGGGCTTCCGGATGCGGGGGACGCATAAATTCGTTCCCGT
>JBFMEJ010000196.1:0-4024 GCA_040753275.1 Bacillota bacterium | reverse complement strand
TTTCTGATCAGCAGCTTTCCATTCACAGTGGCCGGGCCGTCCAGGATTTACACCTGGTTCCCTATTATCCCTTGCCTTCGCGGCAAAGGCACCCGTATACCTGAAATATTCAATTACTTTATATTAATACCCGAGTTTGGCGACATATATTTCCAATGCTAAATATATCAAGGGTTTGAGGCATTACCCTTGAACGATGTAGTCCCTAAACGTAAAAACATACTTCTAAATAGCTTGCTATCAGTGCTTTTCGATGCATTATTTCCTATTCGGTACTACAACTTCTGTCTATAGGCCTTGAAAGCCTTGTGTATCAAGACC
This sequence comes from Bacillota bacterium, assembly GCA_040753275.1. GTDB lineage: Bacteria > Bacillota > Desulfotomaculia > Desulfotomaculales > Nap2-2B > JAIMBK01. Next base: position 3,703 of record JBFMEJ010000196.1, on the reverse strand, counting down.
TGGTAATTTTTTACGCCAAACTTGGGTTAATATGAAACGGAGCTAACGTCAACGCTGAGGCCAAAAAGGCGCAAAATGACAACAACCAAGTAATACCACTTAAAAAGTAGCCTGTTAAGAATAATTATTGTTCCTTATCAATTACCCGGTTTTAGGAATGACTTCGTACCTTGCACCCTTAAGCGGGGAGAGAAGTCACTTCGAGGCTGAGATCGAGGGCCCGGGCGGAATGGGTTAAAGCACCGACAGAAATAAAATCGACTCCCGTTTGCGCTACGGCCAGGATGTTTTTCTCGGTTATTCCCCCGGAGGCCTCCAGCAAGGCCCGCCCGGCCACGAAATTGACGGCTTCCCGCATGGTGGGAAGGTCCATGTTATCCAACATAATAATATCCGCCCCCGCCGCAAGCGCTTCTTCGACCCCGGCCAGGTTTTCTACTTCCACTTCGATCTTCATGGTCAGGGGAATCCGGGAGCGCGCCTGTTGGATGGCGCGCCTGATGCTGCCGGTTATCTTCAGGTGATTGTCCTTGATTAAAACCGCATCATAAAGACCGAAGCGATGGTTGTTCCCCCCGCCCACGCGCACGGCGTACTTTTCTAAAAAGCGCAGGCCGGGCGTCGTTTTTCGGGTGTCCACGATTTTCGCCTTAGATCCCTCCAGCAAACGAACAAGGCGATGAACATAAGTCGCAATCCCCGAAAGACGCTGTAAAAAATTCAAGGCCACCCTTTCGCCGGTTAAGAGGGCACGGGCATTTCCTTCTACCCTGGCCAGGATCTGGGCGTTCGTTACCTGCTCGCCTTCCCGCACCTGGAAAGATAAGTTAACCGCCGGGTCCAGGCGGCGAAACACGGCTTCGGCAACCGGCAGGCCGGCCACAACGCCTTCCTCTTTGGCGATAAGCAAGCCGGCTGCGCTGCGGCCGGGGGGGATAATGCTGTTGGTGGTGACATCTCCCGGGCCGATATCTTCCTTCAGGGCGAGGTCGATTAATTCACGAAGGCAAATGTTTTCCATCATTGGAGGCTCTCTCCCGGATGAATTCTCAGAAAATAGTCATGAGTAACTCCATTGCACCGCTCCGGATGGAAATGAACTGCTCAGCACGTGAAGCCGGAAGCATCCCGGCGGCCAACCGGCAAACTAACGCTTAAAGATAATGTGCTTCTGCCATTTCTCATCAGTTGCGGGATAGTCCGCCCGATAATGCCCCCCGCGGCTTTCCGTGCGGAGGAGGGCGGCGTGGACGATCAACCGGCCGACCTCGCACATATTGCGCACCTCCATCTCCTCCCAACCGGTGGCGGCATGCTTAAAAAGGTGTGCCCATTTTTCAAAAAACGCCAGGGCTTCCTGCAGGCCTCCACCTGTCCGTACCGGACCCGCGGATTTGTTCATCACCGATTTTATCGCCAGGCGCAGTTCCCGATAATCAAGGGGAAGCGGCACGCCCAGGCATTCGCAGGCAAACTCCCGCCGTTTGCGTGGGGGGCGCCAACGGCGGGCGTGCTCCACAATCCTTCTCCCGAAAACAAGCCCGTCGAGGAGCGAATTGCTGGCCAGGCGGTTGGCGCCGTGCACCCCCTGGCAGGCCACCTCTCCACAGGCATAAAGTCCGTCGATGCTGGTTTCGCCGTTCAGGTTGGTCTTTACTCCGCCCATTGCGTAATGGGCCGCCGGGGCCACCGGAATGGGATCTTTCCCGATCTCCAGCCCCAGTTCCCGGCAAGTCCGCGTGATGGTGGGAAAACGCCGCTGGATTTTTTCCGGGTCAAGGTGGGAGACGTCCAAAAACACTTCTTTCGAATTCGTTTCGGCCAGCTCATTTAAAATCGCCCGCACGACCACATCCCGCGGGGCAAGTTCCGCCAGTTCGTGATAGCGGGGCATAAACCGTTTGCCCCGGCAGTTGCGCAAAATGCCCCCTTCGCCCCGGACGGCCTCGGAAATCAAAAAGCGCGGCGCTCCCGGCAGGTTTAACACAGTGGGGTGAAACTGGATAAACTCCAGATCCATTACTTCCGCGCCGGCCCGGTAGGCCATGGCCACCCCGTCGCCCGTCGCCACCTCGGGATTGGTACTCTGCTCGTAGAGTTGCCCCAGGCCGCCGGTGGCCAGCACGATCACCCGCCCCCAAAAAACTTTTAACCGTTCTTCCTGAAGATCGTAAACCAGCGCCCCGTGACACGTATTCTCGTGCACCAGCAGATCGACCGCAAAATGGTTTTCCCGCACCTCGATCCCCGGGTTTCGGCCGGCGTGTTCGGTTAAAACGCGCTGGATTTCCGCCCCCGTAGCATCTCCGGCCGCATGCAGGATGCGCCGGCGGCTATGGGCTCCCTCGCGCCCCAGGAGCAGCTCACCGTTTGAGGCGTCAAAACGGGCACCCAGGGCAATCAGTTCCTTAACCCGCCGGGGGCCTTCGTGAACCAGAATATTCACTGCTTCTTCGTCGCATAAACCGGCGCCGGCGCTCAATGTATCCTGCCGGTGCAAAGACGGCGAATCGGCGCTGTCCAGGGCGGCGGCAATTCCTCCCTGCGCTTTCTCGGTATTGCTCTCCAGAACGGTGTGCTTGGTGAGGACAAGCGCCTTTGCTCCGGCCTGACTGGCCGCGCAGGCAGTGTACAACCCGGCGATCCCGCTCCCGAGAATTACGTATTCCCATTCTTCCTGGGGCAGCTGCCGGGTATCGAAATTTACCAGGTACCTTCTCGGCAAGAAGTACGCCCCCTTAAACGATCGCCAACATTCGTTCCAGAGATTTGAGCGCTCTTTCTCTGACGTCCGGAGGCACCGTCACCCTGGGTTCGCAAGTTTCCAGCGCACGATGCAGCTTTTCCAGCGTGGTTGCTTTCATATTCGGGCAGATCATTTTTGGCGAAGCCGGGTAAAACTCTTTTCCCGGACACTGCCTGGATAACTGATAAAGAATGCCCGTTTCCGTACCGATAATAAATTTTTTCGCCGCATTAACGCGGGCGAAACGCAAAATCCCGGATGTACTGGCAACTTTATCGGCCAGTTCCACTACTTCCGGGCGACATTCCGGATGCACGAGAACAAGGGCGTCGGGATGTTCCTTTTTCGCCGCCAGAACTTCCTCGCGGGTTAATTTCGCGTGCGTATGGCAATAACCTTCCCAAACGTAAATTTTTCGGCCCGTCTGCCGGGCGACGTAGTTTCCCAGGTTTTGGTCCGGGACGAAGAGAATATTTTCCTCCGGCGGCAGGGCGTTGACGACTTTGACGGCGTTCGCGCTGGTACACGCGATGTCGCTTTGGGCCTTTACTTCCGCTGAGGTATTGACGTAGCAAACCACGGTAGCCCCTGGAAAACTTTCCTTCCAGCGCTCTAAATCGATTGCCGTAATCATATCGGCCATTGGACAGCCGGCATTTTCCTCGGGCAGGACCACAATTTTATCCGGGGATAAAATAGCAGCGCTCTCCGCCATGAAGTGCACACCGCAAAAGACAATTACCTCTGCATCGGTTTGCGCGGCTTGCCGGGAAAGCTCGAGGGAATCCCCAACAAAATCCGCCACCTCCTGGATTTCCGGCCGCTGGTAATAATGGCTCAAAATAACCGCCCGGCGGTCTTTTTTTAACTTTTGGATTTCTTCTCTAAGCTTTGCGTCCATCTTCATGGGCATATTCTACTCATTGCCGCCGAGATTTGTCAAGATGAGAGAAGAGC
>JBFMEJ010000195.1:0-4030 GCA_040753275.1 Bacillota bacterium | reverse complement strand
CCAGCAGGCGGTCCTTGGTGTCCCACTTGCGCCGCTCTTTGAAGATGATCCCTGCTTTGTTGCCGGTCAGGTCGTTAATCATGCGGGCCAGGTCGATGATTTTTGTTTCCACGCCGGAGGCCAGGTTGAATTCCTGGCCCACCGCCTGTTCAAAATAGCCCGCCCGCAGGAGGCCGTCCACGATGTCCCCCACGTAGGTGAAGTCCCGGGTTTCTTCGCCCGTGCCGGTGATGGGCAGGGGCTTTCCCTGCAGGGCCCAGTAGATGAAATTGGGGATGACGTTCCGGTACTGGCCGGGGACTTCTCCGGGTCCGTAGGAGTTAAAGAAGCGCGCCCTGACCGTGGGCAGGCCATAGTGGTTGAAGAAGAAGTTGCAGTAAAGCTCCCCCAGCATTTTGGTGATCTGGTAGGGCGAGCTTAAGTGAATGGAGATGAAGTCTTCTTTGAGCGGCAGCGGCGATTTGCTCCCGTAAATGGAGCAACCGGACGAGGCGTAAACAAACCGCTCTACTCTGGTCATCTGCGCGTACTGCAAAAGTTTTAAGGTGCCCAGGCCGTTGACCAGCAGGTCGCTTTCCGGGTGGTCGATGGAGTTCTGGTTGGCAAACAGCGCCGCCAGGTGAAAAACGATCTGCGGTTCTTCAAAAAACACCCGCTTCAGCTCGATTTCGTCGAGGATGCTCCCTTTGACGAAAAGGACGTTGGGCAGCGAAGGGACGTTCCAGAGGCAGGCAGAGGAAAGGTCGTCCAGCACGACGACTTTGGCTGCACCCAGCCCGGCCACCGCTCTGGTGAGGTTGGAGCCGATGGCCCCGGCACCGCCGGTAATGAGGACGGTTTTGTTTTTGTAATAAGCCAGATAATCGGTCAATATAAAAAGCCTCCTATCTGCACGGGTAAAAATTTTCCTTAATGTTCACTCACGTTGGCGGGTAATTATTCGGCCCTTTTTTCAGGCTTTTCCGTAAATCTTCTTCATCCACTCGATGGTTTTCGGGATGCCTTCCTCAATGGGAACCCGGGGGTCGTGGCCGAGGTCCCTTCTGGCTTTGGAAAAATCCATTCGCTTGACCCTGGTGGTGAAGGGCTCAGCTTCCTTGTAGGTGACCCGGGAGTCGTCTTTGCCCAGGTAGTTCATGATCAGGTCGGAGACGTACTTGATGTCGTGCTCCCAATCTTCTCTGCCGCCGACGTTGTATACCTCGCCCGGCCGGAAGTTGTCGATGATGTTGGCAAAGGTACGGCAGGTGTCTTCCACGTAGTCAAAAATGCGCCGGTGGCCCAGGTAAACGGTGTATGGCTCGTCGTGGAGGGCTTTATAGATAAACAGGGGGATTACCCCCCTGTAAGGGCTGTAGTGCTCGTGGGGGCCGTAGGCGTTCACCGGCCTGACCCGGACGGTTTCGGTGCCGAACATGGCGGCCGAATTGAGCACCTGCATTTCCCCCACCCACTTGGTCATGGCGTAGTCGTTCATCTGCTTGATGGGAATTCTGTCCATCACGTCTTCGCTCATGACGCCGTCGTAGTCGCCGTACACTTCCGCGCTGCTGAAGAAGATCATCCGGAAGCGTTTTTTCTCCTGAAGGCGGATTAAATTTTTGGTGCCGATGACATTTGTTTCCCAGAGGTTTTCGTAGTAATCTTCACCGTTCCAGCGCCCGTACTCGGCGGCCAGGTGGTAAACGTAGTCAAACTCGTGCTGCTCAAAAAGCCGGGCCAGCTGGTGGTATTTGGATACGTCGCAGCGGATGTAATTTGGCCCTTCGGCGTGTTTTAAATCGCAGACCCAGACTTCGTGACCCCTTCTCTTCAGCTCCGGAACCAGGTTGGCACCGATAAACCCCAGCCCGCCGGTGACCAGTACTTTCGCCATCTTTTCCTTTCTTCCCCTCCATCTTTCCTTTTCTCTTTTTACCTGCTCTGCGGCTGCGCAAAGCGTTTTTCGTATATGGCCTCCTCCAGGAGGGCTTCAAACTCGTCGGTGACCTTATCCCAGCTGTTTCGCTCCACGAAGCGGCGGGCTTTCTGGCCCAATTCGGCCAGCCGGCCGCTTTCGACAAGCGCAATTGCCTTCGGCACGACATCTTCCGGGCGCTCTACGTAAACCACGCCGTTATCCTCCCCGAACTCCTTCCTTACGCCGGGCAGGTTGGTAGAGATGACCGGTTTGGCCATGGCCATGTATTCGTAAAGTTTGATGGGGACGATGTCCCGCATGATTTTTTCGGTAGGTTTCGCCGGCAAAAGGCAAATGTCGGCGGCGGCGATCAGCTCCGGGATTTCCTCGTAAGGTCTTTGTCCCGTAAAAATAACCCTGTCCTGGAGGTTGTGCTGCCGCCTGATTTCCGCCAGTTCTTCGTAAGCGTCCCCTTCGCCGGCGATCAGGCACTTCAACCCGGGCGAATCAGTTTTGGCCAGGGTAAGCAAAACTTCTTTCAGGCCGGAAAATTTATACAGCCACCCCATGAAAAAGAGAACGGTATCCCTTGGCTTAATCTGGTACCGGCAGCGCACCTCGTCACCGCCGATATTCAGCCGGAAGCGCGTGAGGTCCACCCCGGCGCCAATGACCCGCGTTTTTTCCCTTGGCGCCCCCATTTTCACGGCGTAGTCCTGCAGCCGGCGGTTAATCACCACTACTTTATCGGCCATGCGAAGGACGGCGCTTTCAATGGCTCTCCCCAGGGGACGGAAAACTTTCGCCGGAATCAGCGTGTGCAGAGCGTCGATGAGGTAGTAAACAAAGGGCAGGCTGGATTTTTTGGCCGCTGCCGCCGCCAGGTAGGTATTTAAAATGCCGAAGCCGACGATTACGTCCGGACGAAAATCCTTGAACTGAAAAGAAAGCTCCCGCTGGTGGGTAATCACCAGCGACAGATAGTCGAAAACCGGGAGCTTAAGAATCCCCGGTCGAACCACTTCTATTTTTGCGCCGTCGTATATTTTGTTTACGGAGGCATAAAGCTGGCGTTTGGAATAGAACCCGTTTTTGTTCTGCCGCCACTGAATTTCGTAGTCAACGACGCGGATCTGGTGGCCGCGCAGGGCAAGCTTTTCCATCAAGTGATGCTGCTGGTGCGGGCCTTTCACCAGCCAGTCGCTTTCCTGGACCAGCAATGCTTTCATTGCTTATTCTTCTCTCTACTGTTTTTCGTTAGATAGATAAGCTTTTAACGATTTTTTGCCTCTGAAACCTGGGCGTTCTTTGGCAGCAAATGAACGTTTTGCATGGTGAGAACAGGTTTTTGTTTGTGATTCGAATTAAAATATTTATCCCAGGTTAATTTCAGCACCCGGAAAAGGACGCTAAAACCGTGGATTACCGGGCTTCTCTTTGTCTTTCCGTTATAGCTGGTGATTATCGGCACTTCCACTATTTTCAGGCCATGTTCCGCGGCCCGGAATTGCATTTCCGATTCCACGGCGAATCCTTTTTCGGCAAAAGAAAGGCATTCAATCGCGCGAGTGGAAAACGCGCGGAAACCGCTCTGGCTGTCGGTAAGCTTGACCCCGGAGCCCAGGTTGGTGCAAAGATTTAAAACAGTTTGGCCAAGAACGCGATATTTCGGGACGTGGTTGTTGATTAAAAAGCGGGAGCCGACGACCATGTCAGCCTGCTTTTGATAGATGGGTTTAAGCAGCAGGTGAATTGCTCCGGGATCGTGCTGGCCGTCGCCATCGAGTAAAACCATCGCCAGGGGTTTGACTTTTCGGGCAATCTGAAAAGCGGTGTTTACGGCGGTTCCTTTGCCCATATTTACTTCGTGCCGCACTACGATGGCGCCTGATTCTTCGGCGATCTTGTCTGTTCCGTCTATCGAACCGTCATCAATGACGATCACCTCGTCGACGTACTTTTTCGTGCTCATGACTATCCTGGCTATATAGGCAGCCTCATTGTAAGTAGGGATGGCAGCAACAATTTTCGGTTTTGAATCGGTCAAGGCCAGGTTGCTTTGTTCAAAAAAATGCTCCACAGGAAAAACCTCTCTTTCCGGAGAGATGGCTTACATTGATTGGTAATTTC
>JBFMEJ010000194.1:0-4035 GCA_040753275.1 Bacillota bacterium | reverse complement strand
GGGCAAAGAAAATAAAAAGATAGGCATAAATAACTGGATAATCAGCCAGAATACCGGAACCCCCCTTAAGAATAGGGATTAAGAATTAGACCCTCATGCCGCTTTTTCGCGGCACCAACAGATGATGATAATTAACGAATGCTGTTTTCAGGGCATAAGGTATAAAAGCACAGAGGCACAGAGGCACAAAGAAACAGGTGTGACCAGGGAATATTTTACTTTGTGCCTTTGTGCCTGGAAAAATTTGTGCCTTGTATTTCTAGGAAAGCGAAAATTGCTCCCCAGCTGCACCACGGAGGTAAAAATCTTTTCAAGCCGGCAAAAGGGTTAGTTGATCACTTCCAAAACCATGGGCTGGGGAGCGGGCTCATCCGCCCCGGTGCGGTAGGCGTCCTGAACCAGTTTTTTTGCTTCCTCCAGGTAACGCGCCCGGTTGACAAATAAGGTCGCCAGCGGTTCCCCGGCTTCCACCCGCTCGCCGATTTTTTTGTGCAGAACGAGGCCGGCCGCCAGGTCGATCCGGTCTTCCTTGGTCTGCCTCCCTGCCCCCAGAAGCATGGCTGCCTCCCCGATCATTTTCGCATCCACGGCCTGCACGTAACCAGCCGTGCGGGCCGGGATTTTTTCCTGTCTTTCGGCAACTTTTAACAGGTCCGGATTTTCAATCACCTCCGGATCACCGCCCTGGGCCACAACCATTTCCTTTAATTTTCGCAAAGCCTGGCCGTTCTTCAAAAGGCCGTCGAGCTTTTCTTCGGCCTCGCCGGGATCGGCAGCTTTTCCCGCCAGCACCAGCATGACAGCGCCCAAGGCCAGGCAGAGTTCCTCCAGGTCCGCGGGGCCCTCGCCCCGCATGGCGGCGATGGCCTCCCGCACCTCCAGAGCGTTGCCTACCGCCCGGCCCAACGGCTGCTCCATATTCGTCAACAAAGCCACGGTCGCCTTCCCCAGCCGCTGCCCGATCGCCACCATTGTGCGGGCCAGAGCGCGGGCGTCCTCCCGGTTAGGCAAAAAGGATCCGCGGCCCGCCTTCACGTCTAACACGATGGCGTCGGCACCGGCGGCGAGCTTTTTGCTCATGATGCTGGAAGCAATTAACGGCAGGCAGTCGACGGTAGCGGTAACGTCCCTCAAAGCGTACAATTTTTTATCGGCCGGAACAAGCTCCCTGGTTTGGGTCGCTATCGCCACTCCGATCTCTTTGACCTGCCGGATGAAGGCAGGAATGGACAGTTCCGTTTGCAGGCCGGGGATGGCCTCCAGTTTGTCGATGGTGCCTCCCGTATGGCCCAGGCCGCGGCCGGCCAGCTTCGCCACGGGCACCCCGGCCGCTGCCGCCAGCGGGGCCAGCACCAGGGTGGTTTTATCGCCCACGCCGCCCGTGCTGTGTTTGTCTACCTTTACCCCGGGGATGGCCGATAAATCTATTGTTCGGCCGGACCCGGCCATGGCCAGGGTCAGCTCCGCCGTCTCCGCCCCGGAAAGACCCTGAAAAAAGATGGCCATTAACAGCGCGGCGGCCTGGTAGTCGGGGATTTCCCCACCGGCATAGCCCTGGATAAAATAATTTATTTCCGCTCCGGAAAGTTCCTGTCCCTGACGTTTTTTCAGAATTATTTCGTTCATTCGCATTGCGGGCCACCTCTTCCGGAAAAGAGGTAATTTTCCATCGCCCGGCGGATTTCCGCCAGGCTGTCCCCGCCGAATTTTTCCCGGCAGGCGGCGGCCAGCTCCCAGGCGACCACGGCTTCTCCGATCACGCAGGCGGCGGGAACGGCGCAGGTATCGGAACGCTCCACGGTGGCCCGGACGGGCCGGCGGGTCAGCAGGTCAACGCTCGCCAGCGGCCTGGCCAGAGTAGGGATGGGTTTCATGGCCGCCCGCAGGATCAGGGGTTCCCCGTTGGTCACGCCTCCTTCCAGACCGCCCGCCCGGTTGGTCCGGCGGTAAAAGCCGAACCCGGGCGCGAAAAAAATTTCATCGTGCGTCTCTGACCCGGATAATCCGGCGCCCGCCAGGCCGAGGCCGATTTCCACCCCTTTAATGGCGGGAATGCTCATCAAAGCGCGCGCCAGGCGGCCGTCTAAGCGGCGGTCCCAGTGCACGTAACTCCCCAGGCCGGGAGGTAGGCCGTAAACCCGCACCTCAAAAACGCCCCCGAGGGTATCGCCCTTTTCCCTGGCCTCGTCAATTGTTTCCATCATGGCTTTTTCCGCGGCGGGATCGAGGCAAAAAACGGGCGACCGGGCGGCCGTTTCCCTCAACCGGGGAAGAACTGTGGCCGCATATTTCCGGAATTCCTCCCACGGGCCAAACCTTCCTGCAGATCCGGCAAGAACATTTTCTTCCCGGCCGCCACCCTGAAAAACGGCCGCCTTTTCTTCCCCCTGTTGCCCGCTCCCCGGGCCGTCCGCCGTCAGCAATTCCCCCGAAGCATTGAGCAAATCGGCGGGCGTTTTGGCCGCCGCCGGTCCGATCCGCACCACGTGACCAATTATTTCAACGCCCAGTTCTTCCAAAAAACGCCTGGCCACGGCACCCACCGCCACCCTGGCCGCCGTTTCCCGCGCACTGGCCCGCTCCAAAACGTTCCTGACGTCCCGGTGCCCGTACTTCAACGCTCCCGCCAGGTCCGCGTGCCCGGGCCGGGGGCGGGTGACTGCCTTCTCTTCAAGGCGGGCGCCCTCGCCCGGATCCATCACTTCCTGCCAGTTGACCCAGTCTTTGTTTTCGATCTGCATGGCCACCGGGCTGCCCAGGGTGAAGCCTCCGCGCACGCCGGCCACAAAACGTACCCGGTCACTTTCAATTTTCATCCGGCCGCCGCGCCCGTACCCGCCCTGCCGGCGCTTCAGCTGTTCGTTTACATAATCCGCTGCCAGGGGAAGGCCGGCCGGCAAACCTTCAATGATGGCCGTCAACGCCGGTCCGTGCGACTCGCCGGCGGTAAGATAGCGCATATCCATCGTCCTTTCATTTATATAGAGGAGTTCCGGCGGCGCAACTCCTCCACCAGGGCCCGGCGCATTACCTCCACGGGGGCGCTTACCCCCGTCCAGAGTTCAAAAGCGAGCACCCCCTGGTACAGGAGCATGCCCAGCCCGTTCAAGATCCTGGCGCCGGCGGCCTTCGCCCGCGCTAAAAATTTCGTCAAGGGGGGGTGATAAATTAAATCACACACCAGGTGGCCGGACCGCAAACCCTGGAAAGGAAAAGGCGGGCAGTCTTCCAGGCGGGGGTGCATGCCGACCGGGGTGGCCTGAATGACCAGCTGAACTTCCGGCAAGCTCTCCAGCAGGTCTTCCTCCCCCCAACGGATCGCCTGCGCCCGGCCGCGCACGCGCTCATTAATCTCCCGCGCCAGTTCGGCGGCCTTTTGCGCCGTCCGGCCGGCAATCCTGATCTCCCGGGCGCCCGCCCGGGCAAGGGCGGCGGACACCGCCCGCGCCGCACCGCCCGCACCCAAAACGAGAACATTTTTTCCCTCCGGGGCAAAGCCCGTCTCGATCGCCAGGGCGCGCAAAAAGCCCGCTCCGTCCGTATTGTGCCCGATTAATCTTCCTTCTTGACGGACAATTGTATTCACCGCCCCGGCAATTTCAGCTTCCGGCGCCAGCTCATCCAGAAAGGGGAGAACTTTTTCTTTGTGGGGAACGGTTACGTTCACGCCCGCCAGGTTCAACGCCCGGACCGCCGCCAGGGCCTGCCCCAGATCGGCGGGCGCCACCAAAAAAGGCACGTATACGTAATCCAGCCCTAAAGAAGAAAAAGCCGCGTTATGCATGGCGGGCGAAAAGGAATGTTCCACGGGATCGCCAAACAGGCCGCAAACTTTTGTCGTTCCGCTGATTTTCCCGATCATTGTCCTTATTTACCTCTGACCCCAAATCCCTGTCCATTATGTGAGAATAGGCTGTCGCCCGCCGTTCGTTGGCCGTCGCTCCGAGGCTCCTGGCAAATCGAACGGCGGGCCGCCCGTTTTCGTTTCCTGTTGGTGCCACGAAAGCGGCATGGATGTCTAATCCCAGGTCTCAG
>JBFMEJ010000193.1:0-4037 GCA_040753275.1 Bacillota bacterium | reverse complement strand
CGGTAAGAAAAGTGTCGAATTGCCGGCAAAGTTCGGCGGGCAGCCGCCTGCGGAGGTCCTGCCGGTAGACCTCGATGGCCAGGTGGTGAGTGCCGGCCAGCGTCTGGATAAAGTCGGTGAGCCGGGGATCAATTTCCAGCACAACCACCCGCCGGGGCAGCCCGCTTAAAGCGGCGGCAATGCTCACCAGGTCGTCATCGCCTAAAATGATCAGTTCCTTGCCCTGAAGATCCCCTTTGGCCGCCAGCAGGGCCACCCGCGCTACCGTAGTTTCCGGAGTGACGTATCCCTGGTCATATTCCAGGATGGCGTTCGGCCGGTTTTGTACCAATTCTTTAAACTGATCGAGAAGTTCTGGATAGGGCCGCAAGTCGATCCCGCGTCCGGTGCACTCCGGGCAAGTCCGCTCGATCAGGGGAACAATCCCCCTGGCCTGCGCCTGGGCATTTCCGCCGGGCGTGAGGCGCAGGGCGCCGTTCTCCTGGACCGCCAGCCCAACGTCGATCAGCACTTTGATAATTTCCGCCACCGTCTCCACCGGCAGGCGGCTTAAGGCAACTACCCGCCAAAACTCGGAGGAAGCCAGCAGCGCTCCGAACACTCTCTCGACCTCCCGCAGGTGGATTTTTCGACCCGCCGGACCCGAAGCTTTTTCCGCAATTTGCGCAAGCACAGTAAACCCTCCTTAGAAATAGGGGTTAGGGATTAGGGGTTAGGAATTAGGGGGTTTATGGAGAGAACGAACGTTCTCATGAGCAACTCCCTGAAAGGGATGTTTTTCGACTGTGTTATTATAGAATACCTTTTAATCTCCAGACAAGGGCTTGTTCCAAAAGGAAAAAATTGATCTAAAAATTTTCTTAATCCTGCTCGATTATTAAAGGAGATTCCAGAGTAAGCTAGAATTAGATTAAAGGTGTGGCTAAGACATTGCCCGGTTTATTGCCGGGGAAAACCTCTGCCGCGTTTGAGGTTAAGCCGGGTTCAGGTAAGGATGGACAGTTATGCTGAAGGTATATAAAAGCGTGGGCGAGACGCTGGTGGAAACCGGCGTTTTAAGCGAAAAGGGGAACTGGATCAACCTGGTCAACCCAACCAGGGAGGAGATCCAGCAGGTTGCTCTCCAGATCGGCCTTCCGCTGGATTTTTTAGAGTATCCTTTAGATGAGGAGGAAACCTCGCGCATCGAGGTCGAGGAAGGGTGCGTGCTGATTATCATCCGGGTGCCGATTATCCGGGACGATCTTTACGACACCATTCCTTTGGGGATCATCGTCACCGAAAATATCATTATCACCGTCTGCCTGGAAAATATAGCCATTTTAAGTGACTTTTATTCTATCCGGATGAAGGGCTTCTACACCTTTAAGAAAACGCGGTTTCTTCTGCAGATCCTGTACAAAACCGCGCTGCACTACCTGCGCCACCTGCGCCAGATTGACAAAAGAAGCGAGGAGATTCAACAGAGGCTGCACCGTTCCACGCGGAACGAAGAGTTGATCAAGTTATTAAGTTTGGAGAAGAGCCTGGTTTATTTTACAACTTCCCTGCGGGCAAACGGAATCGTCATGGATAAGTTGTTGAAATTCCACCTGGCCAAGGATCCGGAGCCTTTGGAGGTGGACGCCCGCCTGATCAAGATGTACGAAGAGGACGAGGATCTGCTGGAGGACGTGATCACCGAAAACAAGCAGGCCCTGGAAATGAGCGAGATCTACGCCCAGATCCTGAGCAGTACCATGGACGCCTACGCCTCAGTCATCTCCAACAATTTAAACATGATCATGAAATTCCTTACGTCCGTGACCATCGTTTTAATGATCCCCACTATGCTGGCCAGCTTTTACGGGATGAACGTGGATTTGCCCTTCCAGCGTTCGACGGGGGCTTTTGCGGGCATCGTCGTTGTCTCGATCGTGCTCTCCCTGGTGATTGTCCTGATCTTCCGGAAAAGAAACATGTTTTAACTGGATCTGCTCAGGAAAGGCCAAGAGATTAGCTCTTCGTGAGAAGCAAGAACAAGATATAGGCCAGCTGATTGGGCTGTTGAGCAAAGTAAATAACATAATTGATCACGGTAATTTATCAGTAAAGGCAGGACCGGGCCCGTCCCTGGCGGCGGAGGCAGGCCCTGCTTTTCTTATCCGAAAAAATTGTAAAGCGCACCCGCCCGGCGGCCAGGCCTCGTGGCGGGAGTTTTGGCCGGCGCTGCCGGTGAATGCGCTGTCTGTTCCGGGTAACCGGATTTAGTTTTCGGGGAAGAGGATGTTTTTAAACAGCAGCAGTTCGTCGTAGATTCCCCGGGTGATTAAAAACCTTTCTTTGACTGTTTCTTTCCCTCTTTTTCCCATTTCCCGGGCCGCCGCCGGGTGCTCCAGAAGGTAGGTGATCCGCTCCGCCATTTCGGCCACTCCGTCCTGCCCGGGGGTGATTAAAAAGCCGTTGTAGCCGTCGACGATCTGGGCGGGGATGCCGCCCGTATTGCCGCCGATCACGGGCTTTTCCTTCCACATTCCCTCGCTCACCGTCAGCCCGAAGCCTTCCTTGATGGAGGGCTGCAGGATGATCGCGGAAGCCCGCTGGAAGGCGTTGATTTCCAGGTGGCTGTCCGGCGGCAGGTTCAGCAGGTGAACGTCCGGGATTTTGCGCGCCTTTGCGCCCAGTTGCTCGAAAATGATCAGATTTTCCGGGTCGTCGCAGGCGGTGCCGCCGATTAAAAGCAGCTGGCAGGGGATATTTTTGCGCACTCTTTTGAAGGCCTCCAGGGCCAGGTTATGCCCTTTAAAGGGATCAAAGCGCGAAACCAGCGTAATCAAGGGTTTTTTATCCAGATTGGTGATGCCGTATTTATCCAGGACGGCCCGGATCTCGCTTTCCGTCAGGTCCCTGTTTTTCTCCGACAGGGGATCGATATAGGGAAGAATCAAGGCGGTGGCAATTCTCCACGCCGGCAAAAATTTGGGCGAGGAGAAAATGGCCGCATCGTACGACTCAATCAGGGAGCGCAAAAATTCGGTGATCACCAGGTCCTTGGGGGAAAGCTGAATGTGGCACCGCCAGAGCCATTTTTGCCTTTTCCGCACGACGGGATCTAAAAAGGCAATCAGCCCGGCCGGCTGCGGGTCGTGAATAAGGACGATGTCGGCATTCTGGTTGATTAGCTTAAAATTGTCTTTATTTGTATCCCAGTATATTTTTGTTCCTACCAGGTCCGGGACGCCGATTTTTCCCTGCAAAAAGTTGTGGATTGTCTTTGTATAGGTAAAGAATTCCATTGAACCGGTGATAACTTCCCAGCTGACGTTCAAGCCGAGGAGGTTTTCCAGCGGCAGCACGGAGTGGAGCATTTCCGCCACCCCGCCGCCCAGCCGGGCGGAGTTGACCTGCTGGACCTTGACCCCTTTGAGCTCTTCGCCCAGCTTCACCAGTTCGGCGATCTTTTCTTCGCCCGCAACTTTGGCATAGTCGGCAAGGTTTTTGGACGGGAACCGATCTTCCTCGGGTTGAACCAGGCATTGATCAGCGGGCCATTCGGCATATTGTGTTTTCAAACATTAGCTACCTCCCAAAATAGTCGTCGGTCGTCAGACGTCGGACGTCAGAATGAAGTTATCTGGAAAATGCCCCAGGCGAAAGTCATCGGATTTTTATTTAAGATCAATTTGATCAAGTTTAAATTGGACGAAGGGCGAACCATCAATCTATTGATAGGGCACCAAACTGATGATATAATACCACCAGCCAATGAGGGTGTAAAGAGGTGAAAACGGTTATGGGCAGAAAGAAATTCCTGGGTTTCGTAATTGGGGGAAGCCTTGGCTTTGGGTTGCCCTCCTTAGTTCTGAAAAAAGATCCGCTGATGGCTTTCCTGGCCATGGCCGGGTGGATTGTTTCCTGTGTGGTGATGTGGTTTTTATTTTCCAAGTGCCAGGTCTAAAACCTTCGCCTTTCAGGCGAAAAGCTTTGAGCATTGACTCCTGATCAAGATGGCTATATCATTCATCCAAGAGGTGAATGAAATGGCCGAATACCAAACG
>JBFMEJ010000192.1:0-4039 GCA_040753275.1 Bacillota bacterium | reverse complement strand
CCGCCCGGCCTACACCCTGGGCGGCACGGGCGGCGGGATGGTTTATAATCGGGAGGAATTGATTGCCGTAACCACCAGGGGCCTGCGGGCGAGCATCATCAACCAGGCGCTGATTGAAAAAAGCGTGGTCGGCTGGAAAGAAATCGAGTTTGAAGTGATGCGGGACGGCGCCGACAACTGCATTACCGTCTGCAGCATGGAAAACATCGACCCGATGGGCATTCACACGGGAGACAGCATCGTCGTGGCGCCGGTGCAGACTTTAAGCGATCACGACTACCAAATGTTGCGCAGCGCTTCCCTGAAGATTATCCGGGCGCTGGGGGTGGAGGGGGGCTGCAACATCCAGTTCGCCCTGGACCCGGAGAGCGACCGGTACTGCGTCATTGAGGTAAATCCCCGCGTTTCCCGTTCTTCGGCCCTGGCTTCCAAGGCCACCGGTTACCCCATCGCCAAAGTGGCCAGCAAAATCGCTATCGGCTTAAACTTAGACGAAATTAAAAATGCCGTCACCGGCAAGACCTACGCCTGTTTTGAGCCTTCTATCGATTACGTGGTGATCAAGTTTCCCCGCTGGCCCTTCGATAAATTTACCCTGGCCGACCGGAAGCTGGGCACCCAGATGAAGGCCACCGGGGAGGTCATGGCCATCGACCGCACTTTCGAGGGTGCGCTGCTGAAGGCGGTCCGCTCCCTGGAGATCGGCATCAAAGGGCTTTACTTCCCGGATTTCGCCCGGTTGACCGACGGGGAGATTGAGGAAAAGCTGGCGGCGGCCGACGATACCCGGATTTTTGTCATTGCCGAAGCTCTGCGTCGGGGGATGCTGGTTTCGCACATTCACCGCTTAAGCAAAATTGACCCCTTCTTCCTGGAAAAAATTGAGAACATCATTAACCTGGAAAGCAAGCTGCGAGCCAAAGGGAAGGCGGGCCTGAACGCTGAACTTCTGGCGGCGGCGAAAAAAATGGGCTTTGCCGATGCTTACCTGGCGCAGGCGGCCGGAGTGAGCGAGGAGGAAGTACACAGCTTGCGCCGCCGGCACGGCATCTGCCCCGTTTATAAAATGGTCGATACCTGCGCGGCCGAGTTTGAGGCCGTCACTCCGTATTACTATTCCTGTTACGATGACGAAGACGAGGCTCCGCCGACGCCCCGCCGGAAAGTGGTGGTGCTGGGGGCGGGACCCATTCGCATCGGTCAGGGCATCGAATTCGATTACTGTTCGGTCCATTCCGTCTGGGCCCTGCGCCAGGAGGGGGTGGAGGCAATCATCATCAACAACAATCCGGAGACGGTGAGCACCGACTTCGATACCGCCGACCGGCTTTACTTCGAGCCGCTAACCGCCGAGGACGTGCTCAACGTACTGGAAAAAGAAAAGCCGGAAGGCGTCATCGTCCAGTTCGGCGGCCAGACGGCAATCAACCTGGCCTGGCCGCTGGCCCGCCGGGGAGTGAACATTCTCGGCACCTCCGTCGACGACATCGACCGGGCCGAGGACAGGGAGCGCTTCGACCAGCTGCTCGTTGCCCTGGACATTCCCAAGCCGCCGGGAAAAGCGGCCTTTTCCGTCGAAGAAGCCGTCGCCATCGCCGGCCGGATTGGCTTTCCCGTTCTGGTCCGGCCTTCTTACGTGCTGGGCGGGCGGGCCATGGAAATAGTGGAGAACAACGAGGAACTGCTCGGCTATATGGCCAGCGCCGTAAAAGTAACCCCCGAACACCCTGTGCTGGTGGATAAATATCTGCTGGGCGAAGAGCTGGAGGTGGACGCCATCGCGGACGGGGAAACGGTGTTGATCCCGGGGATTATGAAACACGTGGAGCGCGCGGGCGTTCACTCGGGGGACAGCATTGCGGTTTACCCCGTCCACTCCCTAAGCGACGCCGTGAAGCGGCAGATCGTGGACTATACCACCCGGCTGGCGCTGGCTTTAAACGTGCGCGGGATGATTAACATTCAGTATGTTTTGCACCAGGGGAAGGTTTACGTCCTGGAGGTGAACCCCCGCGCCAGCCGGACCGTGCCGTACATGAGCAAAATCACGGGCATCCCGATGGTGAACCTGGCCACGAAAGTAATTTTAGGGCGTACTTTAAAAGAGCTGGGTTACGCGGGGGGCCTTTACCCCGAGGGGCGCCTGGTAGGGGTGAAAGCGCCCGTCTTCAGCTTTGCCAAACTCCTCCAGGTCGACATTTCCCTGGGGCCCGAAATGAAGTCCACCGGGGAGGTAATGGGGTTAAACCGGAGCTACCCGGTGGCCCTTTACAAATCGCTGGTGGCGGCAGGCTACGCCATCCCGAAAAACGGCACCGTCCTGGCCACGATTGCGGATAAGGATAAAGAAGAGGCGCTGCCCATCGTCCGCGGCCTGGCCGGACTGGGCTACCGGCTCTGCGCCACGGCAGGGACGGCCGAATTTTTGCGCCTGGCCGGGTTGCCGGTGGAGCAGGTCAAAAAGGTGCGGGAGGGTTCGCCGAATATTGTGGATTTAATTCGCAGCGGGAAAATCCACCTGGTGATCAATACGCTGACCAGGGGAAGGATGCCCGAGCGCGACGGCTTCCGGATCCGCCGGGCGGCCGTGGAGCACGGCGTTCCCTGCCTGACTTCCCTGGACACTGCCCGGGCCATTTTGGAGGTATTGACGGCGATCAAGGAAGGCGACGCGGTGGATCTGGTTCCTTTGCAGGAAATATCGTAAAGGCGGGGGATAGGAATTAGGGGAGGGGATAGGGGTTGGGAATTAGGAGGTAGGCAGAAAAACCCCTATTTTCCAAGGAAAGATTTGAAGTTTCGGGAGGATCAAGATGTCCTCTTTGAAAAACATGATAGTGTTGGCTGTTGTTCTTTTGCTGCTGGCCGGGTGCGGGGCGGGCTGGCTTTTTTTCCAGCGCCCGGATCTTTGGGCTTTCGGCGGGGGAAAAAGAACGCTGCCGGAAGCAAGCGAAGCAAGCTACGATCTAATCGTGGCGGGCAGCGATCCGGAGGGGATCGCCGCCGCCGTTTCCGGGGCGCGCAACGGTCTGCGGACTTTGCTGGTGGATACCCGTCCGGAGCCGGGCGGGCTGATGACCCGGGGGTGGTTGAACAGCCTGGACATGAATTACGGGCCAGGCGGGGAGATTCTGAATAAAGGTATCTTTCTTGAGTTTTTTGCGCAAATCGAGGGGGATTCTTTCGATCCGGCCGCGGCGGCCGGAGTCTTCCGTTCATTGCTGGGTAAGGAAAAGAACCTGAAACAGTTGTACGGAGTGCAGGAAATAACCCCTTTGATCGAGCGGGCCGGGGAAAAAATATTTTTGTCCGGGGTGCGGGTGGTGTTGCCTTCGGGCCGGCCGAAAGATCTTTTTGCCCGCCGGATCATCGACGCCACCCAGGATGCGGACCTGGCTGCCGCGGCAGGCGTCCCTTATACGGTGGGCTTAAGCGACTGCGGCCGGTCTGCCGAACGGATTGCCGTGACCCTTATTTTTAAATTAAAGGGTGTGGGGGAAAAGCAGTGGCAAGCCCTCCGGCAGGCCATTGCGGAGCACGGAGAGCCGCACACCGGCGCCAACGAGCAGAGCGCCTGGGGATTTGCGAAAACCATGAAGGGGTACCGCCCGACGGAGAGTCGCCTGGGCGTGCGCGGTTTAAATCTCGGGCGCACGAAAGGGGATCAGGTGCTCATCAACGCCCTGCACATCTTCGGCGTCGACCCCTTAAGCACGGCGTCCCGGAAAGAGGCCCGGTTCCTGGCGGAACAGGAAATTCCCCGCCTGATCGAATATTTAAAGAAAAATATTCCGGGGCTGGAGGATGCAGACCTGGCCGGCACGGCCCCTGAATTATACGTCCGCGATTCCCGGCACATCCTGGGTCTTTACCGGTTAAGCGTCAACGACGTCATGGAAAACAGGGATTTCTGGGACCGCATTGCCTTTGGTTCTTACCCGGTGGATATTCAGGCGACCGGTCCGCATTTCACCGGTGACGTTATCGGCAAGCCGGTAAAGTACGCCATTCCTTTCCGTTGCCTCGTTCCGCGGGGGGT
>JBFMEJ010000191.1:0-4040 GCA_040753275.1 Bacillota bacterium | reverse complement strand
TTAGAAAGTCCACCGTTTGCTGCCGGCGGGCGCAGATCTCTTCCGTCGGGCGCCGGAACAGGGGACGGTCCAGGATGGTATCCAGGCGCCGGCGGTACTGTTTAACGTATTCCGCCGCCCCCCGGTACAGGCGCTCCTGCATTGTCTGCAGGTACCTTTTGACCTCTGCTTTGACCGGCACCGCCAGTTCAGCGGCCGCCGAAGGGGTGGGCGCGCGGACGTCGGCCACAAAATCGGCGATGGTGTAATCGGTTTCGTGCCCGACCGCTGAAATGACGGGGACCCGGGAGTGAAAAATGCTGCGGGCCACAATTTCCGTGTTGAAAGCCCAGAGTTCTTCGAGGGACCCACCGCCCCGCCCGGCAATGATGACTTCTACCCGGTCCGTCTGGTTTAACCGGGCGATGGCCCGGGCAATTTCCTCCGCTGCCGTTTCCCCCTGGACGGCCACGGGGGCGAAAATAATTTCCAGGCCCGGCCAGCGGCGGTTGATGATTTTGATCATATCCTGGATGACCGCCCCCGTGGGGGAGGTCACGATGCCGATGCACCGGGGCAAAAAGGGCAGTTTTTGCTTGTGCCGGGGGTCGAACAGCCCCTCCTGCTGCAGTTTGGCTTTCAATTGCTCAAAAGCCAGGTAAAGGGCGCCGGCTCCGTCGGGCTCCATTTCTTCCACGTAGAGCTGGTAGGTGCCGTCGCGCTCAAAGACCGTGACGTAGCCGCGCACCCGGACGGCGAGGCCGTTTTTGGGCTTAAAAGGCAGCCTGGCGCACCGGGAGCGAAACATGATCGCCCTGAGGCAGCACTGCTCGTCCTTCAGGGTAAAGTACAGGTGGCCGCTGGCCGCCTGCTTGCAGTTGGAAATCTCGCCCCTTACCCACAGGTTGATCAGCAGCGGGTCCCGGTCCAGCAGGTTCTTAATGTAGACCGTCAGCTCGGTAACGGTCAGCAGTTTTTTTACCGCTAGATTGGACTGGATCACGTTTTCTCTCCAGTTTTCCCTCAAAATTGCCTCCCTCGGCAGGTTTTTACCTGGTGTTCGCCGGCCGTAATTACGCCTGCTCCTTTTTGTTCATCAGGTAGGTGTGGATGGATTTGGCTGCCACGCGGCCGGCGCCCATGGCCAGGATCACCGTCGCCGCGCCGGTAACCACGTCACCGCCGGCGAAGACGCCCGGTTTGGAGGTGGCTCCCGTGGCCGGGTCGGCGACAATGTTGCCTTTCCGGGTCACTTCCAGGCCTCTGGTAGTCCGGGGCACCAGCGGGTTCGGCCCCTGCCCGATGGCCACCACTACCGTGTCCACTTCCATGGTAAATTCGGAGCCTGGAATCGGTACGGGGCTGCGCCGGCCGGAAGCGTCGGGCTCGCCCAGTTCGTACCGCAGGCACTCCATGGCCTTGACTTGGCCGTTTTCGTCCGCCAGAATCCTGGTGGGGCTGGTCAAAAAGGCAAATTTAACCCCTTCTTCGATGGCGTGTTCCACTTCTTCGTGGCGGGCGGGCAGTTCGTTTTTCGAGCGGCGATACACGATCCAGGACTCTTCAGCGCCCAGGCGTAAAGCCGTGCGGGCCGCATCCATGGCCACGTTGCCGCCCCCCAGAACGGCCACCTTCCGGCCGATTTTAATGGGCGTGTCCCATTCGGGGAACAGGTACGCTTTCATTAAATTCGTCCGGGTTAAGAACTCGTTGGCGGAATACACGCCGCAGGAATTTTCCCCGGGGATGTTCATGAAGTAAGGCAGGCCGGCGCCCGTCCCGATGTAGACGGCGTCGAAGCCCTCCTCCTCCTCCATCAGCTCGTCGATGGTGGCAAATTTTCCGACCACCGCGTTTACTTCGATTTTTACGCCCAGTTTCTTTAAGTTCTCGATTTCCGCCTGGACCACCCGCTTGGGCAGCCGGAACTCGGGAATGCCGTACATCAGCACTCCGCCGGGAACGTGGAGAGCTTCAAAAATGGTCACCTGATGCCCCAGCTTGGCCAGGTCCGCGGCGCAGGTGAGGCCGCCGGGGCCGGAGCCGACCACGGCCACCTTAAACCCCGTGGGCGGGGCGATCTCCTGCGGGAGCACGCCTTTGGCCAGTTCCCAGTCGGCGCAGTAGCGCTCCAGGCGGCCGATGGCGACAGGTTCGTGCTTTTTACCCATGGTGCAATATTTTTCACACTGGTTTTCCTGCGGGCACACCCGGCCGCACACTGCCGGCAGGGCGTTTTTTTCTTTAATCTTTTTAATTGCCCCGGCAAAATCCTTTTCGGCAACCAGTTTGATGAATGCCGGGATATCCACTTCTACCGGGCAGCCCTGGCGGCAGGGCGCTTTCTTGCACTGCAGGCAGCGTTCGGCTTCGGCCAGGGCGGCTTCTTCGGTGTACCCCAGCGCTACTTCGTGAAAGTTTTTGATGCGCTCCGCCGGATCCTGGGCGGGCATGGGATTTTTTTTCGGGATAATTTTTTTCTTTTGTCCTTTAGTTTCTTCCGTCATTAATGTCCACCTCCGCATCCGCATCCGCAGCCGCATCCCGCACTCTTCCTGCTCTCCTCCCAGCGCTGGGCCGAAAGCTTTTCTTCCGCCAAGAAAAAGGCGTTCCGGCGCGCCAGTTCGGCGAAATCCACCTGGTGGCCGTCGAATTCGGGGCCGTCCACGCAGACGAACTTTGTTTGCCCGCCGACGGTGACCCGGCAGCAGCCGCACATACCGGTTCCGTCCACCATCAGGGAATTAAGGCTGACGACGGTCTTCAGGCCGTATTCCTTCGTCAGGTTGCAGCAGGCCCGCATCATCGGCTGGGGGCCGATGGCCAGTACCAGGGCGATTTGCTCTTTTCCCCGGTCTTCAATCACTTCCTGCAGCACGTCGGTAACAAATCCCTTTCTTACGTAGGAACCGTCGTCGGTGGTGACGAACAGCTCACTGCACGCCTGGCGCATCTTGTCTTCCCAGAACAGCAGCTCTTTCGTCCGCGCGCCCATGATGCCGATGACGTGGTTGCCGGCTTCCTTGTAAGCTCTGGCGATGGGAAATACGGGGGCCACGCCTACCCCGCCGCCCACGCAGACCACCGTCCCGAAGTTTTCGATGTGCGATGGGGTGCCCAGCGGGCCGACAAAATCCCGGACGCAGTCCCCTGCTTCCAGCGCACCCAACTGCCGGGTGGTTTTGCCCACTTCCTGAAAGACGATGGTGACGGTCCCCTTTTGCCGGTCAAAGTCGGCGATGGTCAGGGGGATGCGCTCGCCTTCCTCGTGGGTGCGCAGGATGACGAACTGCCCGGGTTGACATTTTTTCGCTACCCTGGGCGCCGCAATGACCATTAGTTTGATGATTGGTGAAAATACCTGCTTTTCAAGAATTTTGTACATAAAAAGTCCTTTCCCCTCCCTTTTCACCCTGTGTTTTCTTAACATCTTTAGCATATTACTTCGCGTAAATACCCGTCAATTCCTGCCGGCCAGGATAATGAACAAATGAATTTTAACAAAAAAACTGCTTCCAACAAGCAGTTTGCCGAACGAAAAATTAAAATTACAGACAACTGGCCGGGTCGCGGACCACCTTGCCCAAAATGCCGTTGATAAAGCGGCTGGAATCGGCGCCGCCGTATACTTTCGCCAGTTCTACCGCTTCGTCCACCGAAACCGCCGGGGGAATATCCGCGCAGTAAAAAATTTCAAACAGGGCGAGGCGAATGATATTGCGGTCCACGGCGGCCATCCGGCTCAGTTCCCATTCGTGGCTGACGCGGGAGATGACCCCGTCGATGGCCGGCAAATTTTCGAGGGTTCCCCGCACTATTTTTCCGGCAAAGGCCAGGTCATCCTCATTTAAAGGTCTTTGCCGGGCGGCGTATTGCATGGCCGCTTCCGGTTGCGCCCTCCCGATATCCACCTGGAACAAAACCTGCAAGGCAAGTTCCCGGGCCTGCCTCCTGCTCATACCCACCCTCGCTCTTAAATATAATTAATCTTTTCGAAAAACTCGGGCCAGCAGATCTTTGAAATCATACTTTTCATCGGCGCGCTTGCCTATATAATAACC
>JBFMEJ010000190.1:0-4049 GCA_040753275.1 Bacillota bacterium | reverse complement strand
GGGCAACGTAAGGATCGTCAGATCCGGCCCCTTCGCCGGCTTCCCCCGGAGCGGGGGCGTCGATCTGCAATTTCATCCCTACCGTGAGCATATCCGGATCGGGAAGATTATTTAACTCCAGCAGCCTCTGAACCGTGGTGTTATACCGCCGGGCAATCTGATAGAGCGTATCCCCGGGCTGGACGTAGTAGACAAACAAAAAAATCACTCTCCTTCCAGCCAAAATCTTGAAGTATAATATCGTATGCTGAACGGGCAAGAAGAGTGATCTTAATTGAAAAGGCAAAAAGGAACAAAGATAAGGGAATAAGGCACGAAGGCTCCTTAGCCCCACGCCGCCAGAATAACCTTCCCGGCCACCAGGGAGGCCCGCACGTCGATAATGCGCTGGTTGCGGGAGCCGCGGAAAGGAAGCGCCAGGTCCCGTTGCGCTTCCACGTAAGGACCGTCGACGATATAATCGGAGGCCTCGATCAGCTGCCCGATTTCCGGGCGGGTGCGGGCCAGTTCTACCAATCTTTCCCAGGTGTAGCCGGTATAGGTCACCACGTCCAGTCCCCATTCCCGGACCACCCCGGCCAGACGGGCAAAGGCACCGGCCTGCCCAAAAGGCTCCCCGCCGGACAGGGTGATTCCTTTCAGCAGCGGGTTGGCTTTAATTTGCGCCAGCAACTCCGCCACGGCAACTTCCGTACCCCCGCCCGGGTCCCAGGTGTCCGGATTCTGGCAGCCCGGACAATGGTGGGAGCAGCCCTGGGCAAAAATAACAAAACGCAGCCCCGGGCCGTCCACGACGCTCTCGGCCGTCACGCCGGCCACTTTTACCGCTACCCTTTCGGCCTGGCGGGTATCTTCGCCCGCGGATGCTCCCGGCATTGGCATTGCTCCAGACACTTCCACTCCTCCAGTAACCGAACCACCGTCCGGCAAAACTCCACCCCGGGTCACCCTCTAACCATAAATTTTTTAGTTTCCTTCTACCGGTGCACCAGCCGGTCGTTGAGCTCCCGCACCTTGCTGTCGTTAAAGCGGTCCACCGTGCTTAAGTAGCCGGTGATCCGGCGGACCCGGCGGATCTCGGGAGAACCGCAGCGCGGGCAGGTTGCCTCGCTGATCACACCCAGCAGGCTGCACCCGCAGCAAAAATCGACGGGATAGTTGACGCCGGCGTAACCCATGTCGCAGGCCGCCATGTGCCGGACGACGGTTTCCACCGCTTCCGGGTTGTGCTCCGGCGGCGAGGCCATCTCCACGTAGCTGATGTGGCCGGCGTTGCAGTATTTGTGGTAAGGCCCCTCCAGCCTGATCTTGTCAAAGCTGCTGATGGGGTAGTAAACCGGGACGTGGAAAGAATTGGTATAATACTCCCGGTTGGTCACTCCGGGGATAATCCCGAACTCTTTGCGGTCCAGCTTGACGAAGCGGCCGGACAACCCTTCCGCCGGCGTGCCCAGCAAAGTGTAGTTCAGATTAAAGCGTTCGGCGGCTTCGTCCACCTTTTTGCGCAGGAAGGCAACGATTTCCTGGCCCAGAGCCTGAGCGTCGGCGCTTTGTCCGTGGTGGTAGCCCGTCAGCGCCACCAGCGCTTCGGCCAGACCGATGAAACCGACCGCCAGCGTCCCGTTGACGATGGCCGGCTCGATGGAATCCTCCGGCTTGAGCCCTTCCGAGCCCAGGTAAAGCCCCTGCCCCATGACGAAGGGGAGGTCTTTTACCTTTAGTTTACACTGCACCTTAAAACGGTGGTACAACTGGTTGACGACCAGCTCCACGGTCTCTTCCAGCAGACGGTAAAACACCGGCAGATTGCGCTCGGCCCTAACCCCCAGCCGGGGTAAATTAATGGTGGTGAAGGACAGGTTCCCCCGCCCGGCGGTCACCTCCGGCCCCCGCCGGTTGGCCATCACCCGGGAGCGGCAGCCCATGTAGGCCACCTGGTCGCCGTAAGGGCGGTTAAACGAAGAATCCATAAAGCTGAAAGTCGGGTTTAAGCGCTTGCTGGCCACCCGGACGGCCAGTTTAAACAGGTCGTAATTGGGATCGCCGGGATCAAAATTGACCCCTTTCTGCAGGCGGAAGATGATGTTGGGAAAAATGGGGTTTTCCCCGCGCCCTAAGCCCGCTTCGTAGGCCAGCAGCAGGTTCCGGGTGACCTTTCGCCCGGCCTCCGAGGTGTCCGTCCCCAGGTTGATGGAAGAAAATGGTACCTGGGAGCCCGCCCGAGAATGCATGCTGTTGAGATTATATACCAGGGCCTCCATTGCCTGGAAGACATCGTTTTCGTCGGCGCTTTCCACGAAAGGCGCCATCTGCCTGTCGAAGAAGGGAAAAGACTGGCCGCCGAACATGTCGTTTTGCGAACTCTGCAGGATGATGGCCGCTAAGGCGGTGGCCGAGTTGGGCCGTTTCGGGGGCCGGATGTACCCGTGGCCGTTGTTGAACCCCTCGGTAAGCAGCCTGTCCAGCGGCAGCTGGAGGCAGTTTAAGGTTTTTCCGTACCAGCTCAGGTCGTGAATGTGAATATCCCCCCGGTTATGCGCAGCCGAAAAATTGTCGTCCAGAAGGCGGGTGAGGTAGTACCGGCTGCTGGCCGCGCTGGCAATCTGGAGCATTTTGGCCGAAGGGGAGTTGCCCACGTTGGCATTTTCCCGGTCGGTTTCTTTAATGATTTCCTCCACCACGTCCATCAGCTCGCCTTTGGCCTCGCGGATGCGGGTGCGCCTGTCCCGGTACAGAATGTAGGCTTTGGCCGTCCGGGCGTGGCCGGCTTCGATCAGGACTTTTTCAACAATGTCCTGCACGTCCTCTACGCCGAAGATTTGCCCGTTGTAGCGCTGTTTGAGCATTTTCAGCACTTCGATGGTCAATTCCAGGGCCGTCTGGCGGTCCTCGCCGCCCACGGCGCGGGCTGCCTTGAAAATGGCGTCGGTGATTTTCGTTTCGTCAAAGGGCACTTCCCGGCCGTCCCGTTTGCAGATTACTTTAAACAAAGCCAGCGCCTCCTCTGAAAATAGCTGATACCATCATTTCCCATCGGGCTGGAATTGTCCGGCTCGCTTAAGAGCTCCGGGCTGACGAAACATCGGCTTGGTTCGGAGCGAACCAGGCAATTGAGATACGAGAGGTTAGAAGTGAGAATTTAAATCTCACCTCCAACTTCTCACATCCCACTTCTCAATTGCGCTGCCGGTTCGCTTGCCTCACCTGCCCCGTGTTTCGTTACCAGCCCCGCGCACATGTCGCTCGCCCGGACAAATTCCAGCCCTCATTTTCATCATTAATGGCGGGTACGAATGTTCCCATGGGCAACTCTTTTTTTAAGATCCGGCTGAAGAGGGTTTACTGCCCGCCGCCGGCCTGGTGGTTGAGCAGTTTTTCGATCTCCCGCACGAAACCGTGGACGTCTTTAAACTCCCGGTAGACCGAGGCAAAGCGGACGTAGGCCACTTCGTCCAAGGCGCGGAGTTTTTCGATGACCAGCTCGCCGATATCCCGGCTGGCCACTTCCAGATCCGCCCGGGCGCGCAGCTCCCTTTCCACCTCGTCCGCCAGTTCGTGGATGCGCCCGGCGGCAACAGGCCGCTTCCGGCAGGCCAGGGTAAGGCCGGTCAGCAGCTTACCCCGGTCAAAGGGCTCGCGGCGGCCGTCCTTTTTCACCACCATCAGCGGGGCTTCGTCGATCCGTTCGTAGGTGGTAAAACGCCGTCCGCACCGGGTACATTCCCGCCGGCGGCGAATCACGCAACCGTCCTCGGCCGGGCGGGAGTCCAGCACTTTCGTATCTTCATGCTTGCAAAAGGGGCAGCGCATCCGGACCAACCTTTAAAAACCGATTTTTTTACCGGCATCCGGAGAGCCGGCCGGAAAACTTCGCAAAGTCACGGAAATAAGCACCAAACATATGGATTAAAAGCATGCCTATGGACCAAAAGCACAAACCGAACGCGCGTGGGGGTGAAAGATACCTCACTACCTTATTCGACAAAAAAAGGTTGGAGTAGAGATGTCCAAAAAGAAAAAAGCCTTAAAAGTAAAATATATAGTATAAC
>JBFMEJ010000189.1:0-4049 GCA_040753275.1 Bacillota bacterium | reverse complement strand
TGATCACCAGCAAGTTGCGCTCCAGAAGGTTCACCAGGGAGCGGAACACCACCCCCATTAAGGGCACCAGCACACTTAAGATCAGAATCCCGATCCCCACCTTGACTGGAAAACCCAGCATGAAAATATTCATTTCCGGCGACGTGCGGCCCAGAATGCCCAGGCAGAGATCGATGATCAGCATCACCGCGATGACCGGCGCGGCGATCTGCACCGCCAGGGCGATCATTTGCGCAAAAATGCGGATCAGCGATAGCGCCGCGGCGCCTTTTAGCGTGGCGCCGAGCACCGGCACCAGCTCAAAGCTGCGGGCCAGCCCCGCCAGCAGGACGTGGTGGCCGTCCAGGGTAAAAAAGAGCACCATTCCTAACAGAAAAAGAAATCTGGACGCAATGGTCGCCTGCGTGCCGGCGGTGGGATCGAAGATATAGGACATGAAAAAGCCCATCTGAATGTCCATCAACTGCCCCGCAATGGTCAGGCTGTGAAAAACCAGGCTGCACACGAACCCGAGCAGCAGGCCCACGCAGGCTTCCCGGGCGGCGGCCAGGCTTAAAGCCAATAAGCCTCCCGGAAAATCCAGGGCCGGAACCTTCACCACCGGAAAAAGCACGACGGCAAGCATAAAGGCCATTCCCGCTTTGGCCGGCCGGGGCAAGTTGGGCAGCCAGAAAAGGGGGCCGGCCGCCAAAAAGGTGCTTACCCGCGTAAAAACGAGTAAAAAAGCCGCCATCTGTTCGTAGTTCAGCAAGGGCGCCACTCTCCCGGTTATAATTCAGGCCCAACGTTAATCCTTCCGGTACTTTTCCCTTTGTGCTTTAGTGCCCCTGTCCTCTGTCTTCTGTCCCTTCGCGCCTTTGTGCCTCAATACCGCAAAGAAAGTAACCTTTTCGGCTTCCATTTCGGGAAGGCAGAAAAGAGATAATAACCTTACTGCATGATCGAGGGCAGCCGGGCGTAAAGCCGGGTGGTAAAGTTCAGCATGATTTTGATCAGCCAGGGGGCAAGCACCGCCAGGGTCACAAAAACGGCGATAATCTTGGGCACAAAGGTCAGGGACTGCTCCTGCACCTGGGTGGTCGCCTGCAAAACGCTGATCACCAGACCGACGAGCAGGGACACCCCCAGGACGGGCAGGGAAAGAATGAGGACGTGCCAGATCGCGTCCCGGGCAATTTGAATAATTTGCGAGTCGGTAATGGCCGCTTCCCCCCTTTAAAGCTTCCAGGTCGCTCCCGTTCCCTCGTTTACCGGTACTTCATTTTTTGCCCGGCAAATCAGCATCCTTTTTCTTAGACCGGGTTGTTCCAAGCCATATCCTCTAACGGAAGCTTTCCACCAGCGATTTGACTACCAGGTACCAGCCGTCGACCATGACAAAGAGCAAGATCTTAAAGGGCAGCGAGATCATCACCGGCGGCAGCATAAACATCCCCATGGACATGAGCGCACTTGCCACCACCATATCGATAATTAAAAACGGTACGTACAATAAAAACCCCATCTGGAAAGCCGTTTTCAGCTCACTGATGACAAACGCCGGCACTACCGCGGTAAAAGATACGTCGTCCGGGTTGCGCGGTCTGGGCGCCCCGGAAAGCTCCACGAAAAGAGCCAGATCCTTTTCCCTGGTCTGCTTGAACATAAAATCGCGCAGGGGCCGGGAAGCCGCCTCCCAGGCCTGCTCTTGGGTCAACTGGTTATTTAAATAAGGCTGCAGGGCCTGTTCATTGATCTGACGGAAAACCGGCGCCATGACGAAAAACGTTAAAAACAGGGCCAGGCCGATCAAAACCTGGTTGGGCGGCGTTTGCTGGATTCCCAGGGCGCTGCGCAGAATAGATAAAACAACGATGATCCGGGTGAAGCTGGTCACCATCACCAAAAAGGCCGGCGCCAGGGCCAGAATGGTGAGGAGCACCAAAAGTTTGACGGTATCCACCACCTGCGCCGGGTTGTCCGTAGGGGTAATGCGTAAATCAATCCCCGGCAACGGCTGCGCCCAGCTTATTCCGGCAGGCCAAAGGAAAAGCGCGGCGGTGAGGCACCCGCTTAAAACCAGGATTATTCTTTTTTTCCGGCGCTGACCGAAGAAAACTTTTTTTTGCACTTTCACCTGGGGCCTCTTTACTTTTTGTCTTACTTCTTTTGTTTAAAGAAATTTATTTTCTCCTGGAGGAATTTCTGAAAAGGTGCAGAGGATCCGGACAGTCCGGATCCTTCCCGGAAAATTTCCATCGGCCGGACCTCTGCCGGCAATTCTTCCGGCAGTTGCGCAAATTCTTTCAGCAGGGTGATCTTGCCGTCGTGAAAACCAATTAACAAATATTCCCGGCCCACCTGCACCAGGGCGATCCCTGCCTGGGGCCCGAACGGCAATTGTTCGACAACCCGCATGTACCGGCGCGTTCCAAACCATCCCTGACGGCGGCCCAGTCCGTATTTAACGGTGAAATAGGCCAGGGCAGCCACCACCGGCAAAAAGATCACGAGCTGAACAATTGCCCAGAGCATTTCCCGGTCCATTTCCTGCCTCCTATGTCTTTTCCGCTTCGTAAATGTTGTCGATCCGGACCCCGTAGTTATTGCCGATCACAATGACTTCCCCCCGGGCAAAGGGCTGGTGGTTGACCAGCACGTCCGCCGATTCCCCTGCCGCCTTCTCCAGCTCAATTACCGACCCTTCCTGGAGACCGAGAATATCTTTGATTTTGAGAGTGGCCTGGCCGAGCTGCGCTTCCACCAGCACCGCTATTTCCGCAAGGTAGTCAAAGCCAATTTTCAGCCGCTCCCGGCCCGGCGGGGGAACAAGTTCGGGAAACTGCACCTTTTTCACTTCTGCTTTTTTAACTTCCAGGCGGCTCAAAAATTCGCGAATTTCGTCTTCGGTCATCTCCGGAAATCCTGTCCCGCCTTTCTTTCGTCCCGGCCTTTCTCTTTTGTCACCGGCCAGGATACAGCCTCACGAATCCGGCTTGCCTGCTACTGAACGAGAAAATCGGTAAAATATACCTTGCTTACTTTTCCTTGGTGAAGTTCTTCGTTAATGGCACTGAGGATTTCTTCCTTGACTTTCTCCTGATTCTTTACGGGCAAGATCTCCTCGGCTTTTTTGCCGCGGAAAATATTAAGCACCTTTTCGGTAAGGGCCGGCTGTCTGGCTTTAATTTCTTCCGCCAGCTTCTTTTCACCAGGATATTCCAGCACAACCCGCACTCTTAAATAGCGGCCGGATTCACCATTGTCCAGGTTAACCACCTTGTCCCCCAGATCCAGTATTTCCATCCGCTCCGGGCTGGGGGGAGCGGCCTGAACGGCTACGGAGGGATTGAAAAAGCGCAGGGCTCCGTAAGCTAGCCCGCCCCCCAGAACAACCGCCAGGAGCAAAAACAGCAGCAGGCGCGTTTTGCCTCTAGCTTTTTGCGGCTTCTCCTTATTCTGGTTTGATTTTTTGGTAATTGCAGGCATTTTTTCACCCTACCGTTTGAGAAGTCGGAAGTGAGATGTTGGAAGTGAGATTAATTTGTTTAAATTAACCGTTCTACTCCCCATGTTTTACACTTCCAAATTCCAAATTAGACCTCCATACCGCTTTTAGCGGCACCAACAAAGGATGAAAATTTATTTTCTGGGTAGTTAATCCGGACAAATATTGATTTAGCAATTTGAGCATTTTGGTTTATTTTGCGGAGCGGCACCGGTCAACAGCAGCCAATACTGTTTCGGAATTCCTAATAAGTCAGGTTCCGGAAAGACGGGTGCCGCCCGCAAAAAGGAGCGACGGCTTACTACCGCTTCAGGTTGATGAGTTCCTCGAGCATGGTGTCGGAAACCGTGATGATCCGCGCATTGGCCTGGTAGCCCCGCTGGGTGGTGATCATGTTGGTGAACTCGTCAGTTAAATCTACGTTGGACATCTCCAGGTAGCCGGAGTCGATTTCGCTGGACATTGCAGTATTATCCAGCCGAGTCGCTGATCCACTTGCCCCGGTTACATCAAAATAGTTTTGACCGATTTTTTTAAGACCGTCTTGATTGGCAAATGCATA
>JBFMEJ010000188.1:0-4057 GCA_040753275.1 Bacillota bacterium | reverse complement strand
ACCGGGGACAGGAACCGGTGGACCTGGACGCCCTGCGGCAGGTGCTCCTGAAGCTTTCCGGGCTGGTTGAAGCTTACCCGGAAATCAAAGAACTCGACCTTAACCCGCTGGTGGGTTACGCCGCGGGAGTCCTGGTCCTTGACGCGCGCTTGATTCTGAAGGCATGATTTTTCATTAACAAGCAAGAAGCTGGATTAACTTTTTTCTTTTGACAGGGGAGCAATCGTCGGTGTGGCGTTATTACCTTGTTTTATTGGCCGTCCCGCTGATCTGGAGTTTAAACTTTATTCTCGGCAAAGTATTGATTGATTCCCTGCCTCCTTTTACCATTACGGCCAGCCGGTTTACCGTCGGGGGAGCTTTTTTAGGCCTATGGCTGCTCTGGAAACGGAAGCGGCTTCCCCCAGCGGCCGTTCGCTTCCCTTTGCTGATTTTGGGTTTGAGTGGAATCTTCCTTTTTAACAGTGTTTTGTATGCGGGCCTTCGTTATACCACTGCCGTCAACGCCACGCTCATCAATTCTTTTAGCCCGGTCATTATGGTTTTCCTGTCCGGATGGCTGTTGAAAGAGAGGGTAAGCTGGCGGCAGTTCGGCGGGGCATTCCTTTCCCTGGCGGGGATTGCCCTGATCGTCAGCCATGGGAAATGGCAAAATCTTGCCGCCCTGACTTTGAACCTGGGTGACGTTCTCGTTTTTACCGCCGCGGTGATCTGGTCCTTTTTCTCGATTTACAGCAAGAAAGTAATGCAGGTTTTAAGCCCGGTGGAAACGGTTGCTTACAGCACCCTGACGGGCCTGCCCTTTTTATGGGTGGCCAGTTGGTGGGAAAGCCATGGTTTACCGGCCCCGGTTCTCTTCACCTGGCCGGTGCTCGCCTCCCTTATCTACCTGGGAATCTTTGCCTCCGTTCTGGCTTTCTTCTGGTGGTATACGGGCATCCGGCACCTGGGGGCGGCCCGGGCGGCCAACTTCTATAACCTCATTCCCGTTTACGCCATGCTTTTAGCTGTTGTTTTTCTCCGGGAAAACGTTTTTTTCTACCAGGCGGCCGGAGGAATTCTCGTCATCGGCGGCGTATTTCTTTCCGCCCGGTTGGCTGGAAGCGATAAGAAAGAGAAAGTATCTAGGTACTGTTCCCGGTCACTTTAAACTGGATTAAAAACCCTGTCCAGCCAAAATCTTTTAGACTGACAGAAATTCAATTATTTCCTGTTCCTTTTCAGGTTTTTGTTTATGGCGGCGATAATCCGCATGTTGATCATAATTTTCTCGCCGCCATTCCTTCGCACCTCCTTTTCCTCTGTCTTTACCCCTCCAGAGTTTTCCGCTTGTCAGCGCCCCGGCCCTGCGTTTATACTTAATTTACGCCGCAAATTTCGCCATAAATAATGAAAAAAGAGGAACAAAGGCAGAGGAACAAGAGGCACAAAGAGAATAGGCATAGACGACCGGGAGTATTTTATTACTTTGTGCCTTTGTGCCTGGGAAACTTTGTGCCTGATGTTTTCAAGGGAGGTCAGGTAAATTGCCGGCCGACGTGCAGCTTTCCTTGCGCAGCAAGCAAAAGCGGGCTGCCCTCCTGCTGGCTTTGGAGGTGCTGGTCGTTTTGGCCGGCGGATTCATCCTGATCGCTTTCTTCGGCCCGGCGGAATACAACCTGGAAGGCCTGCGCATCCTGGCGGCCTTGAAGCCTTCCCTGCACGGCCGGACCGTCGTCGAGCTGCCGCCCCTGGGCACTTTAACCATGCCGACCCACCGCACCCCGTTAGAAATCCACCTGACTTTGCAAAGCATCCAGCCCGATGTTCTGACCAGTGATTTCTCCCTGGCCGCAAAGGATCTGTGGTCCCGTTTCGCTCCGGCCGCCGGCGGCGCCATCCTGCATTTTCTCGCCAAACAGTTGATCCTCGGCGCCCTTGGGGCCGCCCTGGGCGTCTGGCTCCTCCGGCGCCCGCCGCTCGGGAAATGCCTGCAGGCGGCAGCCGCGGGACTTTTCCTGACCGCCGCGCTTTTCACCGCTACCTGGGCGACTTACAATTTAAAGGCGGTGCACGAACCGAGATTTGACGGCATTATTGCCTTCGCCCCCCGGATGCTGGCCCTGGTGGAAAACACCATGACGGAATTGGGCGGATTCCGGACGAAAGCCGCGGAGTTCACCGGCAATATCCAGAATCTTCTTTCCAAAATCGAACAAATGAGCCTCGTTCAAACGCCCGCGGAAAACGACATCAAGCTGCTGGCCGTGGCCGATCTGCACAACAACCCGGTCGGTATTGATCTCACTCTGGCCCTGGCCAACCATTTTAATGTGGACGCCGTGCTGGACGCCGGCGACCTGACGGATTACGGCTCTGCTTTAGAGTTAAAAATTGTCAATTCCCTCCGGCAATTAAAGGTGCCGTATCTCTTCGCTGCCGGCAACCACGACTCCCCGGCGATCAGCAAGTTCGTCAAAAATCTCCCGCAGGGCCGCGCTTTGGAAGGCAAGATCACCGAAGTCAACGGGGTCAAAATCCTGGGCTCCCCCGACCCGCTGGCCGCCCGCCCTTTTCTCGTCCAAACAAAGGAAAATTTGCTCCCCAACCAGATCGCTGATTTGAAAAGGAGTTTGCAAAAAGGGAAAGTCTTGCCGGATCTTCTGCTGGTCCACAACCCCGAAACGGCCCGCGCCTTCGCGGGGAAAATCCCCGTTTTAGTGGCCGGCCATACCCACCGCCCGGCCATCGAAAAAATTGACCGCAGCATCTTCATTAATCCGGGCACGACGGGGGCGGCCGGCACCCGGGGGCTGGACGCCCGGGCCGGCGTTCCCTATTCGGCGGCCATTCTCTATTTTACAAACGGCCCAAAGCAGGAGTTAAGAGCCGTGGACACCATCAAGTACAACCCGCTTTCCGGCAAATTCAGCGTTGAGCGCCAGATCATTTTGGAAAAAGAGGATAGCGGCAAAGCTAAACCGGACAGATGAATGGTGATTAAATGAAGCTGACTACTTCAGAAACATCCCTGATCTTTTTCTCCGGAGGGATTTGATCCGGGTAGCCCAGGGAAACAAAAGCGGCCAGCGAACGGGGCGGGGCGATGCCCAGAATCTGTTCCAGCTTGGGCCTGGCCGCCATGGGCCCGGTCATCCAGCAGGTTCCCAGGCCCCTTTCGCGGGCGGCTAAAAGAAGGGTCATGATTGCCGCGCCGATTCCCTGCAAATCCGGCCGGCAGCGCAATTCGTCGATGGCGTTTTGGGCATAGCCGGCCATCTCCAGCGCTTCGTCCACCCGGGAACGGTACCTGGCCGTGGATACCGCAATCAGGACGGGGGCGTTGACGAAAAAGGTGGCCGAACGCCGGGGCCCTTCCAGCCAGTCCGGATTTTTTCCCGCTTCTCCGGCGATTCTTGCCAATTCCTCATTGATGGCGGCGGCCAGCCTTTCTTTGACGTTCTGCCCGATCACCACGTGAAATCCCCACATCTGCTGGTTGCCGGGAGTGGGGGCGTACATGGCCAAACGGATGATTTCCAAAATGACTTCTTCGGGAACCGGTTCTTTTTTAAACTTGCGGATGCTTCTCCGGCCGAAAATAGCTTCCTGCAGCTCCACGGCGGAAAACCTCCCTTTATGGATTACAGTATAATTAATTTTTCTGGAAAGGAATCCGAAAGTCCTGCTGCTCCCGCGAAAACAGGAATCAGGAATCAGGGGGTCCGGCCGCCTTCCCTGGCATGGTTCATTTCCGGCGTCCGCGTCCGGCGGGACCTCCGGCGACTGACCCGTATCCCCGCCCGTTCCCGCCGGTTATAATAACCAGAGGACGGCCCGTAAGGAATTGCATCCGGACTGACCCGGTCAACGAACTGTCATTAAGTCATCAGCTCCGGAAAACAAACAACTTCTTTCGGCCCGCCTTTTTCGAAAGTTGCCCATGAAGACTGCCGTCCTCTCCATAAACAATGAAAATGAGGGCTGGAATTTGTCCGGGCGAGCGACATATGCGAAGGGTCGGGAACCAGACACAGCGCAGCCGCGGCAAGCGAACCGGCAGCGCGAAACGCGCAGA
>JBFMEJ010000187.1:0-4069 GCA_040753275.1 Bacillota bacterium | reverse complement strand
TATCTTGACCGGCTCTAAAATTTGCAGAGCGGCAGACGCATTTATATTCATTCCCTGCTCCTGAAAAATATAGTCGAGGAGCTTTTCAACCAGGTGGGCCAGCCAGGAAATCAAGATCTGCCCCGGCAGGCTCCTGGCGGCTGATACCAGGTCGCGGCATCCGATGACCCGGTAGCGGGCTTGAACAGCGGTGAAATCGTTGTAGATCCGGATAATTTCAGAGGCGGGGAGATCTTCGATATTCGTTTGAATAACGAACCGGCGGTTCTGGAAAGGGTTGGCACATACCAGGCAGCGCGTTTGTTCCGCTTTGCTTTCCCGGTACCAGAGGTCGTCGGCAAGCCGGTGGAAGTTTTCCAAAGGATCTGCAGGGAAAAGGTCTGGCGGGAAAAAGTGTGCCGGCAAGACTTCACGGCCGGGCCGCTCGGCCTGGGCGCTAGAAAGGGAAAAGCCGGTAATGTATTCCCGGATGGACATGGAAAGACCAGGCGGACTTTCTTCGGGAACGACGGGAAAATTGCCGACCAGGATAACCCGGTAATTTTTAAACCGTTCGCCCGCCTGGGCCGTTCTTTTTGCCAGGTTTTGCCCGTCCGCGGTGTTCCGGGCTGCTGCGGCGTACCCGGCCGGGATTCCTGCCGGGGTCATAAATAAGTCCAGGTCGAAGAAACGGCGTTCGCCGCGCCGGCTGAGAAAGTGGGCCGACTGCGCGGGGATGTTTTCCACCAGGCTTTTTACGGCGAAAAGGTAGAGGGGCGGGGTTATTTTTCCCCAATCCTGCAGGCGCTGAAAAATGTGTTCCTGGAGGTGCTGCCCGTTCTCAGCCAGGAAGCTTAAGGCTTCTTCCCGGGGCGGGGGGTTCACTTGCTCGGAAGCAGGCAGGTAGAGGTGACGGCGCCATTCCTTGACCGCTTCCGCGGGGAGGCGGAGGAGTTCGGCAATGACCAGCAGTTCTATAGCCAGGGCCTGGTCCGGCGCCATGCCGGGGATAGCGCCCGCCGCGCCGGTGAGGCCCAGCCGTTCCCAGATTTTATGAATCAGCAGGGCGTCGCCGTAACGTAAAACCCTTTTTATTTTCAACTTTGGTTTGCCGGGAGGTTCCACGCCGCAAACTTTCGCCAGGCTGGTCATCAGGGCCCGCACCCGGTCGGGGTCCAGCTCCTCGATGTTCCCCAGGTTGGCAATCACTCTTTGCTTGATCTTGTTCCCCTTCCGGTAGTTTTCAATGAGCTTGACGTACGTGTATTCCTTGCCGTTGCTGCGGGTGGTGATTTTGCGGAAAAACACCGGCCAACCCTCCTTTGTCACTACATTTGGACAAGTTTTTTGCCCTTTTTCAACCGGCCGTAAATTAATTTAGTACCCCGGGTGGATTGTGATATCTGTCACATACATGATCACATTTTTTGTCTCTTACTTTCTTACCTGGCATTATAACATCTCATACTGAATTGTGCAATATCTCACATGTTAAGTTCCACAATCAAAAATATTCAAGCTATTCGGTCCGGCCCGGTTTGGTTCCGGGCCGGAACGGCATCACCAGAAACCAGGATGCTTTTTATAAATTCAAGTGTTCATAAGAACGCTCATCGAGAACAAATTTTGACTGTTCGAGGTGAGCGTTTTTTATAGGCGAGCTTCCTTTCCGGTTTATGGGGCCAGATTATTATTACGTAGCCAGAATTTCGCCGAGCAACTCAAAGAAATCGATCGATCTGACAATGCCTACTACCTTCCCTTTCTCCAGCACCGGCAGGATATTGACCTTCCCCCGCAGCAGGGTGTGAATAGCTTCATCCACGCGGTCGTCGGCATTAACGTGCGGAGTCATCACATAGCGCATGACTTCCCGGACAGGCATTTGCAGACCCGTCGGGTCGGGTTCGGCAAAGAAATCTGCCCAGGAAAAACCGATGGGGACGGATTCGACAGCCGATAGGATGGTGCGGATGGTGAGGATTCCCACCAATTCCTGGTGATCGTTCAGCACCAGAAGCGAGCGGTGGCCTAAAACTACGCCTTTTTCGTCCCGGCAAAAAGATTTTTTGAGCAACTCGATGGCCTTGATCAGCGGGTCTCTTTCGTGGACGGTCACGTAATCACCAAGTGGCGTCATAATGTCCCTGACCAGCTTCATTTTTTCGCCGGCCGTTGACCCGGCTTTTCCTGCCGGCCGGGCGACCCCTTTCGGCCGCTCCTCACTCCTTTCCTGATTTTTGCCCCCGTGGCGCCGGGGACGGGGTAGGGGCCATTTTCCTGGCTAAGATAACCAGGATTATTTTCGTTCTAGCATATGGAAAGGATGGCGTCAATCAAAAATTGTTCTTGAATTCACGAATAGATTTATCCAATGGCAATTTGCTCCTGGACGCCGGGGCTTTTCTAGAAGCCTTTTCCAATCAAAACGGGCGGCTGGTGTTTCTTTCGGCGGCAAATTTAATGGACCGACGGGCAAGGCTGCTGATTAATCGTTTTCTGCACCAGTTCTTTTAACTGGCTGATGTGAAAAGGTTTGGTGAGGTAGCTGACGGCCCCTTTTTTAATTGCTTCCAGGGCAACGGACAAAGTGCTGTACCCGGTCATGATCACCACCGGAACGTTGGGTTTTTTCTTGCGGATTTGCTCCAAAACCTCCAGCCCGCTGATGTCGGGCATCTTGATGTCGCAAAGGACCAGGTCGATTTCTTGCGCCTTGAAAACGGCCAGCCCGGCCAGCCCGCAGGTGGCGGTAAAAACCTGGTGGCCTTCTTCCTCCAGGGCTTTTTCCAGCGCCCAGCACATTCCCTCTTCATCGTCAATAACAAGCACCCTGGCCATGATTTTCCCTCCCCGATCAGTTACTTGTGATAGTAATCACAATTATAGGATAACATTGACCAATTAATGATGTCAATACCGGCCATGAAATTTATTTTCCGTCTTTTGATTCCTGGTGACAAATGGGGGCGGCAACCATGCAGAAATGGCGTTTTAAGCTGGATTTTGAGAAGGAAGAAGTCCTTATCGATCCGCGAGTGATGAGGCTACGCACCTGAGGATAACGTTTTGTTTTCTTCTTCCGGCTGACTGCGCGGAAAGCTGAGGATGAAGGTGGTGCCCGCGCCGGGTTCACTCTCCACGCTGATGGATCCCCCGTGAATCTGGACGATGCGCTGGCTGATCGCCAGGCCCAGGCCGCTGCCGCCGGCTTTTTTAGTATAGAAAGGGGTAAAGATTTGCGGCAGGTCTTCTTTGGGGATGCCTACCCCGGTGTCGCGGATCAGCACCCGGGCCGTGTGGTTAACCGCTTCCGTCCGTACGGTCAGGCTTCCCCCTTTCGGCATGGCCTGGACGGCGTTAAGCAGGAGGTTGATCAGCACCTGCTTGAGTTTTTCCTGGTTGCCATGGATGAGCAGCGGCTCCGGAGAGGGGGCGAACTCCAGGGCGATCCTTTTTTGTTGGAACAGCAAAGCACATTCCTCCAAAAGGGCGGAAACCAGTTCATTTAAGTTTAAGGGGGTGATCAGGCCGGGGTCGGGCCGGCCGAAATCCAGCAGTTCTCCCACCAGCCGGTTGTGTCTTTCGATTTGTTCCTGAATTTTTGTTACGTATTCGGCGTACCCTTTTAATTCCGGAGAATTCTTCAGCCGGGACGCCAGCACTTCGCTGACGGCCTGGATAATGCTGACCGGGTTGCGGAGTTCGTGGGCGATGTGCGTGACCAGTTTCCCCAGGGCGATCAGGTTCTCTGAGCGCCGCAACTGTTCGATGGTTTGCTCCCTTTCCGCCAGGCCGGCCGCCAGGGCGTTGATCGCGCCGGTAATCTGGCCCATTTCGCCGGACATCTCCGGAAGCCGGTAGGTAAAGTTGTGCTCCAGCTCCAAAAGCCCGTTTTTAATGGTCCGGACCTGCCTGACCAGGGAGGTAATCGTCAGCAGGGAGGCAAGCACGCCGAAACTAAAAACAGTTAAGGTAATGTAACGGATGAAAAGGCGGATCTTGGTGCTCCGGGCAAAGAGCGGGTGCATTCTTTCTTCGGCCCAAAGCACGGCGATAATCCGGGAATCGGACCGGACCGGGACCAGGT